>NZ_KB850179.1:478990-699809 GCF_000369745.1 Acinetobacter sp. CIP 64.7
CAATGAAATTCTACGTAAAGCAGCCGCTTTTTTCGCCCAGGCGGAGCTCGACCGCCCACACAAATAATGGTGGATTTCATCCATAACAATAAAGACTTATATGGTGTTGATGCGATTTGTAGGATTTTACCGATCGCAGCTTCAACCTATTACCGGACTCTAGATCTCTGCGAAAATCCAGAACATCGAGCAAAGCGAGATTTACATGATGAGCATCATGCTGAACAAATTAAACGAATTTGGAAGGAAAGTTCAGGTCGATATGGTGTACGTAAAGTCTGGCAAAAACTGAAACGTGAAGGCTATATTATTGCACGCTGTACTGTTGCTCGATTGATGAAAAAGCTAGGTATACAAGGTGTTTGGCGAGGTAAGAACAAACAAACCACCCGTAGCCGAGATGACCAAAAACGAGCAGATGATTTAGTGAAACGTAATTTTAGTGCTGATCGACCTGACCAATTATGGGTCAGTGACTTTACGTATATTCAAACTCATTCAGGCTGGGTCTATACCGCCTTTATTATTGATGTGTTCTCACGAGCAATTGTTGGATGGAAAGTATCTACACGGATGAATACAGATATGGTACTCGATGCACTTGAGCAAGCATTGCACGATCGAGGCATGCCAAAGAATGTGATTCATCATTCCGATAGAGGTGTTCAATATCTTTCTATTCGCTATACCAATCGTTTAGAAGCTGCAAATTTACGAGCATCAGTCGGTACAACTGGTGATTCATACGATAATGCTTTGGCTGAAACGGTGAATGGCTTATACAAAACAGAGGTGATTGAATATTTAAAAGCAGATTGGCAAGGTTTAGCAGATGTACAACTTGCGACACTAAACTGGGTAGATTGGTTCAATAAAAAGCGTGTACACAGTGCACTGGGTTATGTATCGCCTTTTGAGTTTGAAGCAATGTACTATGATAAGATTAACCCGTTAGGTCAGGTGGCCTAACTTAAATAAAAAAGTCTCCGACAAACCCGGTACGGTTCAAACTCTGTGCTGAGTTAAATTAAAGTAAGAACATAAATCGGCTTCTATATTGAGCACACGATAAAGAATGGAAACATTTTTAGAAAGGAGTTGGATGGACTTTAAATCTGAAGATCGATAATTACACAGACATTATCATTATTTTATGGCTAAAGTATGTCCAAAGAATTTTCAGATCATAGGCTAAAAAATTAAAACTAACTCTAGCTTTATAGCAAGGAGAAAATCAATGCCTAACTTTATAAAACCTATATGCTCGGGTCTAGTCTTCCTCCCTCTAATGGCAATAAGTATTTGTAGTGCTGCATATGCTAACACTTCCCCTATAGTATCTAACTCTCCAAAAGATAATATTCATCCCAATATAGATCATCATTTAAGTGAAAGTCTTTATCCTGATGAAGCAAACATAACTGAAAAAATCGCAGATATAATTGAGATATCGATTCGGAAAGAATATTCCACAGGTATCGCGCTACGTGATGCCCATCCCAAAGCACATGGTTGTGTACGTGCAGAATTCAAAGTAGATGAAGTTCTTCCTAAAAACTTGGTTCAAGGTGTTTTTATTCCGGGAAAAACATATCAAGCCTGGATTCGTTTCTCTAATGGTTCTAAAGATGCCCAACAAGCAGATATTAAAAAAGATGCCCGTGGCATGGCGATAAAACTTCTGGCTGTACCGGGAGAAAAGCTTTTAGATGATGAAACCTCTACTCAAGATTTCATTATGATCAATCATCCTGTCTTTTTTGTGAATGATCCAGTCCGATATATGTCATTTATGCAAGATATAAATAGCGATAGATTTTTTAATAAACTGCATATTCCTTTTGCATTAGGAGCTAAAGGAACCTGGATTGCCTTAAATACGAGAAATAAAATTTCTAATCCTTTGCAAACTAGATATTGGTCTATGGTGCCCTATCAATTAGGAATAGGCACTGATCGTCAAGCTGTAAAGTATTCAGCTCAAGCATGTTCGACAGTGATAGATCCTCTTCCACATGCTCCCCATCATAATTTTCTAAGAGAAAACCTGCGCAAACATTTGCAAAAAAGTGAAGCATGTATGGAGTTTCTGGTACAGCCTAGAACATCAAACAGCATGTCGGTCGAAGATTCCATGACTGAATGGCAAGAAAGCCAAGCACCTTTTTACAAGGTAGCCACTATCCGTATTCCCCAACAAGTTTTTGATACGCCTGAACAAAACAAGTTTTGTGAAAACCTCTCTTTTACACCATGGCATACACTACCAGAGCACAAACCTCTGGGAGTAATAAACCGAATGCGAAAGGTGATTTATGATCGTATTAGTCAGCTTAGACATGATATGAATTCTACTCACAGATCAGAACCACATTAAAATATAAGTGCTTATATGAAGTTATTAGCTAAACTAAAATAACCTGTTGTACTGCTCATTCGCCTTAACTTAAAAGCTTTAGTTTACAAACTCTGTGCAGAGTTAATTTAGAAACATAAATAAAGCTGCTACATTAAAAATGACATTATAAAAAGGAAAATGGTTTCAGCGATGAAAATTAAATCTCCTATTATTAAATTAATCATGAGCTGTTTATGTTCAGGTTCAACATATGCAATAGCCTCTCCTCCACTTCCCGATAACAGCAAAATCCAAGCATCTCATATTTCGGAAAAAATACCGGGTACAATATTATCTATACAAGAACAAAATACTGATCTGTTTACGAATGCCTCACAACGTTTCTTAATTAATTATCGCAGTCGTGGCACAAAATCCGAACCCATTGTCACTTCAGGCTATATCTTGTTACCTAAAGGCAAATTCCCTAAAGATGGCTGGCCTGTTCTGGCTTGGGCGCATGGTACAACTGGCGTTGCTGATACATGTGCACCCTCTGGGGATTATGTGGGCGGGAGTCCATGTCTATCAGCAAATCGCTGCTAAAGCATTGAATGCCTGGCTCGCTCGCGGCTATGCAGTCGTTGCACCTGATTATCAAGGTTTAGGCACTCCGGGCGGTCATCCTTATATGAATGCGCGAAGTCAGTTGCATACTGTCGTTGATGCTGTACGAGCGATCCACCATTTAAAGCCTTATAGCTTTAGTAAAAATTGGTATGTTATGGGTCATAGTCAAGGAGGTGCAGCATCTATTAAAGTTGCAGCATCCGGTCAAAAAGATGCGCCTGAATTTAATCTTCGTGGGGCAATTGCACTGGCACCAGGCAGTTATCAATATGAAGGAATCGCTGAATATGTTGCCAGCAATTCGCAAATCACGACTAATGTCGCCGCATTTTTTCCAATTGTGCTTTTAGGAGCAGAGGCTGCAGATCCGCTGCTTGCTCCAGCAAATTTAGTGAGCCCAGAAATGGGAGAAATTCTTAATCATGCACGCAGTCGCTGTTTGTCAGAATTACAATCTGACCTAAAACAAGCACCTAAGACTGTCTTTAATTCAAATGTAAATCTGGCACCTTTGACCAATTATTTAAAAGAACAGTCTATTGAGAATATGAAACCGACTGTGCCAGTTCTGCTGGTACAAGGTGAGAAAGATCAACTGGTCGATTATCGTGGTACTTATGCTTACTACCAGCAGGTATGTACAAAGCAAAAATCTATCGTCTTCCATCTCGTCAAAAATGGAGATCATCGTGATTCCTTAAGACAGAGTGAATTTCTGATTGGAAACTTTATCCATTCAGTTGAACAAGGAAAAGCTTTGAGCACCTGCGCTACAAAATAACCCGGCGAGCTTTTGCATTTAATCATTAAAGACTCAAATATTTTAATCTTCATATTTATAGAATAGTCCTTTAAATAAGCACTATTCTATAAAGAGGATAAACTGATATTAATCCGTATTCTTACTTTCTGTTAAAACTATACTTACGATTTCGAATTGTTTTGAGCCCATCATTTTTATACTTTAATTCTTTAGCAAACAATAATTAGAATGAAAGAGGTTATTTATGTGCTCGAACTATGAATTCCCCTCAAAAAAACGTCTTTCCTTATTAGATATTCATGAAGATCAACTCGAACTGGAAATAAAAAGGCATGTTTATCCTTTAGCGCCTGCTCCAATCATTATGCGCGGTGCTGACGAATTTGAGCTGGATATTGCACGTTTCGGACTGATTCCAGCCTGGGCGAAAGAATTGAAATATGGCCGGCATACCTATAATGCACGGACTGAAACAGTGGCATCCAAACCGAATTTTCGACATGCCTGGAAAAACAACCAGTTTGCTTTAGTACCGGTCGATACCTTCTATGAGCCTAAATATATAGACGGCAAACCGCACTGGTTTGGTATTTCACGTGAAGATGGCAATCCTTTTACCGTGGCGGCGATTTATGATGACGCACACATTGATGGTGAGAAAATCAGATCATTTTCGATGCTAACCATAAATTCAGATCAACATCCCTTTATGAAACAGTTTCATGATCCGAATGACGAAAAATGCTCGATCATTGTGATTCCGGAAAAATCACGACATGACTGGTTGCACTGCGATCATGAACAAGCCCATGAATTTTTCTTTGAAATGAAAGATGAATTTATTGCAAAGCCTAGAGATCAACGCTTATTGGGAAATTAAAAAGCCCTAAACCAAGTTAGGGCTTCGTCCATGTGAAAAAGCTATTTTTGCTCTCTCAATGGATTTTCCGGTTCTGCATTGGGTTTTTTCTCTGGTTTGACATGCTTATAAGATGCCTGATTCCCTTTATCATCATTTGATTCTTTATGCGGATTTGATTCTTGCTCTGGCTTATTTGTCATATGCATCTCCTTCATACTTCATATCTGTATTAAGAAATAAATATGACATCTGCTGCTAAACATCAATGTTATTTATGTTGCACATTCAGTTTTTTTAAAAGACAAACTTTCCTTCAAGTGCTCTTTTACATTTCACAATTCCTGAAGTCCATCTGAGCAAATAAGCTGTTCAGCCTGATCGTAGATGGTACAGCAAAGAATATGAATTCGCGTGCGAGCCGATATCGAATACATGAAATTTTCTAACCTGATCCACTGCCGGAAAAGTCTTTTCATCTCAGCAAAACCTTTAGGATGATTGGCCTTAATTATTCCATACCAACCATCTAATGCTGTTTCAGCCTATGACCACTTTTGAGTTTCTCCAAGAGTTCGAGCGTAGATGCTCACCTACATATATTTTATAGTATTTTGCTATTTCAGTTCTAAGCAGCTAAGAATCTATTAAAATATAATCCTATTGAAATGATTCTCTTATAAAGTATTCCTTGTGAGAAATTATGTTTAGATCCAAAAATTTTATCAGTAAAGAAAAACCCCGCCAACTGATGATTGAACGGGGATTGATCTCCATTAATATGTCTGATGATTTGGCACATTATTCAATATTTTTCAAGCAATCACGACACTGTTTGACCTCATCATGGTCACACGTGTAGGTAATTTCAGTCGCACCATGAAGACCAAATAAACAAAATATAAATTGCATCATGTTTTTCTCCTGAGTGTAAAAAGCTCGATCCAACATCAAGCTTTATTGCTTTAAATATAGAATGACTCAATACAAAATGATTGGATCAGCGATCTAGAACAACTTCAGTACTCAGCTCTGTTTAGCCTTTAAGTAAAATTGAAGCTTTTGGGGCTAAGTTCGTACAGGCTCTTCAACTTGAGTCGTCTGATCCTTTTTACAATGATCACTTTTACAATGCTTGCTGCTCATCATCTGACACATTTTCTCTTTGCAAGATTTAAAACAACAGCCGACCATCACGCCCATGCCAAATGCGCATATACATCTCATCATAGCTTTGTCCTGTCTTTTCGTGAAAAGAGATATATAAATAACATCTATTCATGTATCTCTCCTGAGGGAATTTTCAGGCTTTATGTTGTGTATGAAAACTTATGTGAAAGAGAGTGAGCAAAAAATACAATCAGCAAAGAAAAAACCAGATTTAAGACGGAAAAGAAAAAGCCTGTTTAACTCTCCTAAATTAAACAGGCCTTATAATGTGCTGATTTTTAATTATTTTCATTAAGTTCTTAGAATGACGCCAAGATATCACTAGCCATGCAGCCAATCTGTGTAGGATATATAGATGCAATGTTTCAAAATATGAAAAAACCATTACTTTTGTTAATTAAATGACTGTAATTTATCCAAAAATCTTTTTAATGAGCAAATAAGACGATTAAATAACCAAAACCCAAGAAGAATTGCTAAACCTATAAGTGAGAATGGGTTAATTTAGATTTTTAGAAGAAAATTCCTTATTTCAGTCAATATCGGATGTTATGAATGTTCAATGTCTCATAAAGTTTATAGATCCCTGCTTTCTTTTTAGTCATTTCTCTCTATAATTTTTCATATGAGCATTAACAATATTTTGGCAGCATGAAAAATCGCATACTAATTACTTTATTGATGAGTCTGGCAATAAGCGGCTGCCAAAAACAGCAAGCAGAGAATTCAGCCGAGGCTGCTGCAAATATTAAAGCGCAGTTTGAACAGTCAGATAATCAACTCAGTGCTTATCTGGACAAACTCGACTCTTCAACAATTAGTTTGGAAGAAAGAACACGCATCCTGTGTGAACAATATCCTAAAGAATATAAAAATAACTACATGCCTGCTCTGCTAAAACTTGCTCCCAAGGAATATACAGAAAAAGAGTTGCTCACCGACCTAGACAATGCCTTGAATTTCTACAAGCTAAAAGCCAATATTCAGTGTTCATAAATACTTAGTCTAATCATGCAATGAAATATAAAAAAACCGCCTGATTCAGGCGGTTTTTTTATGAAGAGCGTATATCTTAAACAGAATTAACGCTGTGGTTTTCACTGATCTTGTTGATTGCGTGAACGTTGTTGCTGTTGGTTACTGTTTTGCTGTGGCTGTTGTTGCTGTTGGCCTTGCTGGTTTTGTTGCTGCTGGTCGCGCTGTTGCTGGTTGTTTTGACCACCCTGCGGCTGTTGTTGTTGCTGGTTATTTTGTTGCTGATTTGGGTTTTGCTGGTTGTTTTGTTGACTCTGCTGATCTTGATTGCGTTGCTGATTTTGCTGTTGCTGTTGTTGCTGCTGTTTCTGTTGGTCTTGCTGTTGATTATTAGCCATGGTGGTATTCCTTACTATTTGCTTTAAATTAAAAGCCGATAGGTTTCGACTTAATATCTACTCTACGCATTTTTTAGATTTCGCCAACCTTTAACCTGTTACAGATTAATTCAATGTAATAAATAGTAAGCTAAGTACTTGAAGTGGAGATTAATGCGCAACATAAATTACCTGATATAATGCAATAGAAACATAATGAAAGATTTTATAGGTCAAAAATTTATTATCCAATAAAAGGAATAACTTAAGTCCTATTTCATATATATAAAAATTTTTAATAAAATTTAAAAAGTGTTATTAAATAGAACCACTTAATAACTATACTATTGATATTTATAAATATATAAAAATAAATCTAAATCTTCTATATTTTTAAAAAATTAAATAAAATATTAAAAATCCAATTCTTTTTGAATATTCTTAATTGTGATGAAATACGATACTTAACATGACCTCACCAATAACACTTAAGCTGTTTCGAATTTATCTTGACTTTAATTCAAATATTTTTACTTATTATTTTGGTATAAACTTAGATCAAATCATTGTTTGTAATTATATTTATTAATCTATTTATAATAAATAAGCCCCTTTAAAAGAGGCTTATTCTATTCAGTTTTTATTAGATATTGACCACTTTGACGATAATTGTTTGAGTATCTTCCTGCTCTTCGGCCAGATGCAAACGTTTAAGCTCTTTGCTTTTTACTTTGAACTGCAAGTTCTGATAAGAAATTGTGCTTGGTATCTGATCAAAATATTGACCATCAGCGTCAATTTCTTCCTGAAATAATGGTGTACCCAATTGATAGTCAAGACTTTTTAAGACTACATATTTTACTGTGGTTTTCATTCCAACACCCTACTTTCACTAAGCACTTTATTTTTATTTTTACCACTGTTCCGCCTGAGAAGAAACCTCTATTTTTGAAAATAGCCCAAGCTTTAACCATTCAGATTTTGCGATCAGATCAACATGAAATTACACTAATCTATGAAAAAAATTTTAACTTTCATAAAAATATAAATATACTTGGAGTTGATCGACAGAAAAAATCTGTCTAAATTGATCTAAAATCACTCCCACAAAGAAAAGAAAATATAGAGACTATGATAAAAACCTGTTGCGGCTTACTCGAAGAGAAAAACATAAAAATTGCCTTTATCGAAAGCGCAAGTTCTGGATATCTCAGTAGCCAGTTCTCCATTTGTAAAGGAGAAGGTGCCGAAATTCTGATTGGTGGTTTGATCTGCTACGATGTAAGTGTCAAGACTTCTGTATTGGGCATTTCCAAGAATCTGATCAATAGTCATACCGCGGAATCTATGCCGGTAACGGTTGCTCTGGCGGAAGCAGGTAAAAAAATGTTCCGTGATGCTGACTGGATTATCGCCTGTACAGGATTGCTTAAACCAGGTGGTAGCGCGACACCAGAGAAACCGGAAGGAACATTTTTTGTGGCCATTAATGATGGCACGCAAATCCATCAGTTCCAGTATTATCTCAAAGGCTCGCCACTTGAACGCCTCAACAAACTGTCAGCTGTGGTTGCACATGACATGATCAATCTGTTGAATAACAGCTAAGCTTTCAAAGTTACTGTGTAGCTTGAATAAGCTTCATTATTTCTACCGTATTTTAAGATAGATTGGCATGATCAAATGCCAATCTATTTTTTTGAGGGTGGAATGACCATGAATATTAAAACCGCACTGCTTCTGCTCCCTCTGAGCTTGCCCACTCTGACTTTCGCTACCGTAGGCGGCCCACAAAATATTGAAGTTCTAGGCTATGAAGTCAAAGAACAGAAGCTTTATATCATGCGTCACTATCTTGATGGTCGTGGACGCTTGCCTCAACTGTATTATTATAATTTTAAATCCCAAAAACCAAATCAATTGATTCAGGTCAGTTCCTTATATATCAATCCTAAAACCAAGCGCATCGATTATGATCAAGACAGTCGCAAGTTTGATCAGGACATTGCCAAAATCAAAAAACGTTTAGTTCCATTAAATCCGATTCAAAAATCAAAGCCACAGCTTAAGGTTTTAAAGACAACAAAAGGTAGCGCACCTGCCTGGCATGACCCTCAGGAAAAAGTGCCAAAATGGACCTATCAATATCAAGTGAAATCTGGCTCACAAAAAAGTCCGGTTCAGCAAGCAGTCAGTTATCAGCAAGGCTTGAAAATTAGCCAGGCCTATAAAGTCCCGCGACACAATAAGACCCTAGTAGTAGTAAAGTATCTGGGTATTCCTTTTGAAACAGGTTATAGCATTGAAGATCCGGCACTGTTAAGCCGATAACAGAATTCACTAAAAAAATAAGGTCTCAATTGAGACCTTATTTTTATTCTAGGACATTTACGGATTAAGCCGCTGTAGAACGCTCAGCGATTGGCACTACTTTACGTAGTTCTGGTCCGGTATAGTCTGCGCTTGGACGGATAATACGGTTGTCAGCACGCTGTTCCATCACATGCGCTGCCCAGCCTGTCACACGTGACATAACAAAGATCGGGGTAAACAACTTGGTTGGAATGCCCATAAAGTGATAAGCAGACGCATGGAAGAAATCGGCATTACAGAATAATTTCTTCTCGCGCCACATGACTTCTTCGCAGCGCACTGACACTGGATAAAGTACGGTATCACCGACATCTTTGGCTAAACGCTCCGACCAGACTTTAATAATGCCATTACGCGGATCATTGTCCTTATAGATCGCATGACCGAAGCCCATGATTTTTTCTTTACGTTCCAGCATGCCCAGCATTTCACGCTCAGCTTCCTCAGGCGACTTCCAGTTTTCGATCATATCCATTGCAGCTTCATTGGCGCCACCATGTAGAGGGCCACGCAAGGAACCGATTGCACCGGTAATACAGGAATGCATATCTGACAGCGTTGATGCACACACACGAGCGGTAAAGGTTGAAGCATTGAATTCATGCTCTGCATACAGAATCAACGATACATTCATGGCCTGTTCATGTAATTTATTTGGCTTTTCGCCATGCAGTAAATGCAGGAACTGTGCACCAATCGAATCATCGTCAGTATTTTCTTCAATACGTACGCCGTCATGACTATAACGATACCAGTAACAAATGATTGCCGGCAAAGTTGCCAAAATACGGTCTGCGATATCCTGTTGCTGCTCAAAAGATTGCTCAGTTTCAAGATTGCCCAGCATGGAAACGCCAGTACGCATCACATCCATTGGATGTGAGTCGGCAGGAATACGCTCAAGGACTTCTTTTAATGCCTGAGGTAAAGTGCGTAAGGATTTCAGTTTGGCTTTGTAGGCTGCCAATTGCTCTGATGTCGGCAATTCTCCGAAGAAAATCAGGTAAGTGACTTCTTCAAACTGGCAATGTTCAGCCAGATCCTGTACGTCATAACCGCGATAGGTCAGGCCTGCGCCACTTTTGCCTACTGTTGAAAGTGAGGTTTTACCTGCCACTTGTCCGCGCAATCCTGCGCCAGTGAGTACTTTTCCTTCAGCCATTTTTTTAATTCTCCTGTTTAAACAGTTTATCTAATGTGTCTTCGAAGCTGTGATAATCTAAAAATTCGTAGAGTTCTTTTCGTTGTTGCATAATATCCAGCACATTTACCTGAGTACCATGTTCGCGTACTGAACGCATCACTTCAAGTGCGGCTTTTTGCATTGCACGTGTCGCTGATAACGGATACAGCACCATGCCAATGCCCTGCTCCGCCAGTTCATCAACCGTATAATACGGTGTATCACCAAATTCGGTAATATTTGCCAAGACTGGCACACCGACCGCATCACACACTGTACGGTACATGGTGATATCGGTCATCGCCTCAGCAAAGATCGCATCTGCACCCGCTTCAACACAGGCAGAAGCACGATCAATCACGGCTTGCAAGCCTTCTTTTTGTAGCGCATCGGTACGCGCCATCACCACGAAGTTTGAATCGGTTTTCGCATCTACAGCCGCTTTGATACGATCGACCATTTCCTGCTGCGATACGATTTCTTTATTTGGACGATGACCACAACGCTTCTGTGCCACCTGATCTTCAATATGAACCGCAGCGGCTCCTGCTGCAATCATCTGCTTAATCGTGCGGGCAATATTTAATGCACCGCCCCAACCGGTATCGATATCAACCAGTAAAGGTGTATCCACACGTTCAGTGATTCGGCGTACATCTTCAAGAACATTATCCAGGCTGGTCATGCCCAGATCAGGCAAACCATAAGAATAATTCGCGACACCCGCACCTGATAAATAAATGGCTTTATAACCGACCTGTTTGGCCATCATGGCAGCATAGGCATTTACCGTGCCCATAATTTGCAATGGTTTCTCGACTTCAAGCGCTTGTCTAAATCTTAAACCTGCAGACATTTGTTCTGTCATCTTCCTTTTCCACAGTCTTGGCTATAATTATTGAAATTCGAGTATACTCATTTGGCTTGCTCATTCCATAACCCGATAGAACAAATACTCTAAAACTTTAGTCAAATTTTTAAGTTTTGCTTTACCTAATCAGCAAATAGCGCACTTATCCGGCGCAATTATGAAATATGTGCATATATTTGCTATGATGGCGTTTCAATCTCTATTGACATGTTGATGTATTATCTCCTATGCAAGACCTCGCCCTAGAACCGCTCGCCAAAGATCTGCCACAGACCAAACGTGGTCATGAGCGTTGTATTGCGCTGCTGATCAGTGCAACCGAGCTGTTTCTGGAACGGGGTTATGATGCTGTGTCTCTGGATGATATCGTCCAGCATGCCGGAGGCTCCAAAGCTTCGATCTATAAATACTTTGGCAATAAAGAAGGCTTGTTTAAAGCCATTTGCGATTATCGTCGTATCAAGTTTTTTGAAGATATCAGTATTCCGATCGAACTGATGGCACTGGATTTTCGTAGTTATTTAGTACACACGTTGCTCAATTTTTATCACCAGATTATGCAACCTGAAAACTCGGCCTTTATGCGTCTGGTGCTGGAACAAAGTCAGCGCAATCCGGAACTTGCTCAACATATTCATGAGCGAGGCCCGGTGCATGTGCAAAGTGCCATTGCCACGGCTTTAGAACAGGCAGATGCGCAAGGTTTACTGCATTGCGAAAATCCGCAATATTCTGCACAGCTGTATTTTGGTATTTTGCGCAATCTGGAATGGCGTATTCTGATGGGAATTCCGGTACAGGAAGATGATCAGGAAATCGACAAATACATCAGTTATTGTGTGGATCGCTTTTTAGACGGTCATCAAAAAGTCTAGTTTTTTTGCATTTTTCATTGCTTATAGTATATTAGCCGATTCCGTATTTTTTCTTAAACTAACCAACAACTGATTGTTGATCGAGTTTTTCGGCAATTATTGTGGAGTAACGAATGGCTCTCCGTCACTTTCTCACCTTACGCGATTTATCAACTTTAGAACTTAACCAGATTTTGCAACGCGCAATTGAGCTTAAGCGCAAACAGCATAACAATGAAGTGTTCCAACCATTTGTTGGTAAAGTGATGGGCATGATTTTTGAGAAATCGAGTACCCGTACGCGTGTTTCGTTTGAAGCTGGCATGAGCCAATTTGGTGGTAGCGCGATTTTCCTGTCTTCACGCGATACCCAGTTAGGTCGTGGTGAACCGATTGAAGATTCTGCACGTGTGATTTCAAGCATGCTGGATATCGTGATGATCCGTACTTTCGGTCATGATATCGTGGAGCGTTTTGCATCTTATTCAAAAGTTCCAGTGATTAATGCGTTGACTGATGACCACCACCCTTGCCAGTTACTTGCTGACATGCAGACCTATGTAGAGCAACGTGGCTCAATCGAAGGTAAAACTGTTGCCTGGATTGGTGATGGCAACAATATGTGTAACTCTTATATTGAAGCTGCACATATGTGGGGCTTTAATCTGAAAATTGCAGCGCCAAAAGGCTATGAGCCACAAGAAAAATTCCTGTCTGAATTTGCCCATTGTGTGGAACTGGTTCCTTCTGCTGAAGATGCAGCGGTGAATGCTGATCTGATCGTGACTGACGTTTGGGCAAGCATGGGCCAGGAAGAAGAACAAAAGATCCGTGAAAAAGCCTTTGCAGATTATCAGGTAAATGAACGTCTGATGGATCTTGCACATCCGGATTGCTTGTTTATGCACTGCTTGCCTGCACATCGTGGTGAAGAGATTTCAGAAAATCTGCTTGACCATAAAAATGCTGTGGTTTGGGATGAAGCGGAAAATCGCTTGCACGCGCAAAAAGCTTTGGTTGAATTCCTGATTAATGAAAATCTGAAAAAAGACTAATTTTTTAAGATGAATCTTCACAAATTAAGCACCAATCTCTGGTGCTTTTTTTGTCTCAGCTCTTATAATCATTGTTGAAATGGAATAAAAAGTGATTTTATACAATGCAAAAAAAATATTGGGCTTTGGCACTCTTGACTGGTTTTAGCAGTGTCGCCTTACCGGTGCATGCTTCTGAATTTGACCAATATCTTCAAGAAAAAAATATTATTGACAGCAAATTTAAAATTCAGAAAAAAGCTGAGCTGAATGAATTGCTCGCAGTGCTCAGTGCAGAGGATTCCAGAACTTTACCATTGCAGATTGATCAAAATACGATTATTGAACAATTACAGTTAAGTGCCAATAAAACCACACTGAAAGGCATGATCATCACGCCCGATTTTAGCCAGTTTGAAAAAGACCTGGGGCGCAAAGAAGTGATGAAAGTCATTCGCAATAATCTGCTCAATAATTGTGAAATTTTCTTTGAGCATCGCTATCAGATTGAGAACCCTTACAAGGTTGAACTCAGCCTGAACTCGCAGACACAAACATATAAAACGGATATTTCCCAGAAAGATTGCAAATTAAAATAATCTAAACACATAAGACATTTATTTCGATTCAGGATTCAAGAATCCTGAAAACAAAAGGTAGCCGTGGCTACCTTTTTTAATAAGGTTTACTGTTATATCTTGCTAACGCACCAAGCCTTGCGGCTGCAAAATAATAATCAACGCGCCCAGTATTACCACCATGCCACCAAGTAGATCCCAACGCGATAGAGTCACTTGATCAACGAAGCGCAACCACATCAGTGCTGAAAAAATATAGATACCGCCATAAGCGGCATAGATCCGTCCTGAAGCAGCTGGATGCAAGGTTAACAGCCAGACAAAAGCCGCCAAAGCCAGAGCTGTCGGAATCCATAACCAGTGGCTTCTCCCCTGATTTAAAATCAGATAGGGAAAATAACAACCTAAAATTTCCATCAATGCCGTGACTAAAAACAGTAAAAATGTCGTGAACAGCTTGGTAACTTGAATATCCATAATTTATCTTTTAAATGATATGAATTTGATAATTTAAAATATGAGTCCATGAAAAAACCCGTGCAAGCACGGGTTTGATCCTTCTTATTAATTAAGCTGGTTCAGCAGTCTGGTCTTCAAAAACTTCAAGTTTTAAGCCAACCGCTTTACCATTTTCTTTTTTCACAGATACTGCAACATTGCCGCCATTTTCAGCCAGCTCACCAAACAGGATCATCTCAGCCAGCGGTTTTTTCAGGTGTTCCTGAATCAAACGTTGCATTGGACGTGCGCCCATTAAACGGTCATAGCCATGTTCTGACATCCATTCACGTGCACTCTGATCCACTTCCAACATGACTTTTTTGTCATCTAGTTGTGCTTGAAGTTCAGTCAGGAATTTATCTACAACATTTTCAATAATGCTGCTTGGTAATGCCTTGAACTGAATCACGCCATCGAGACGGTTACGGAATTCTGGCGAGAAAACTTTCTTCATCGCTTCCTGATTATCGTTACTATTGTCCTGTTCCATAAAACCAATGCTGACACGTGAAATACTTTCAGCACCAATATTGGTGGTGAGTACCAAGACCACGTTACGGAAATCAGATTTACGCCCGTTATTATCAGTCAATGAACCATGATCCATAATCTGCAATAAGAGGTTAAACACATCTGGATGCGCTTTTTCGATCTCGTCTAGCAACAGCACACAATGCGGATTTTTGTGAATCGCATCGGTGAGCAAGCCACCCTGATCAAAACCGACATAGCCCGGAGGTGCACCGATCAAACGTGACACTGCATGACGTTCCATGTATTCCGACATATCAAAACGAACCAGTTCCACACCCATCTGTTTCGCGAGCTGCTTGGTCACTTCGGTTTTACCAACACCTGTAGGACCCGCAAAGACAAAACTACCTACAGGCTTATCTGGAGACTTCAAACCGGCACGTGACAGTTTAATTGCAGAAGCCAAGGCCTCAATCGCTTCATCCTGACCAAAGACCACACGTTTTAAATCACGCTCAAGATTTTCCAGCACACTCTTGTCATCTTTAGAGACAGTTTTCGGAGGAATACGCGCAATTTTAGAAACGATGTCTTCAATATTTTCTACGGTGATTAAACTGTCATCTTGTTCTGCTTTGAGACGGCGCTGAGCACCGGCTTCATCAATGACATCAATCGCCTTATCTGGCAAGAAACGGTCGTTGATAAATTTCGCAGAAAGTTCTACCGCAGACACTAAGGCTTGATCTTCATATTCCACATGATGGAAATCTTCAAACTTCGATTTCAGACCACGTAGGATATCAATAGTTTCAGAAATAGATGGCTCATTCACATCAATTTTCTGGAAACGACGCGATAAAGCATGATCTTTCTCAAAGACCTGACGGTATTCCTGGAATGTGGTTGACCCGATGCAGCGTAAAGAACCATTTGCCAGCGCCGGTTTGATCAGATTCGATGCATCCATGGTACTGCCCATACTCGAGCCTGCACCAATAATCATGTGAATTTCATCAATAAACAGCACTGCTTCAGGTTTCTTTTTCAACGCATTTAAAAGCTGTTTCAAGCGTTTTTCAAAGTCGCCACGGTATTTGGTTCCTGCCACCAAAGCACCAATGTCCAGACTGAAAATTTCAGCATTTTCCAGTGGTTTTGGCGCTTTACCATTGACAATTAACCAAGCCAGCCCTTCAGCAATCGAGGTTTTACCGACACCTGGATCACCGACAAGGAGTGGGTTATTTTTACGACGGCGGCAAAGAATTTGCGCGGCACGCTCGATTTCTTTTTCACGACCAATCAGTGGATCGGTCTTACCTTTTTGTGCTTCAACATTCAGGTTAGTGGTATAAAGTTCAAGTGGACCTGAACTTGCTGAAGATGCTGATTCGCCATCTAGATCTTCGATTTCTTCTTCAGACTGTACATCTTCTTTACGGGTACCATGAGACAGGTACTGAGTCAGGGTCAGACGGTTAATTTGATGACGTTTCAGCAGATAGACTGCAAATGAGTCACGCTCAGAATACATGGCAACCAGAATATCAGCACCTTCTACAGTACGATCGCCGCCGCTTGACTGCACGTGAAAAATCGCGCGTTGCAAGATCCGGTCGAAGCTTTCTGTCGGGTGTGGTGCCTGATCACTATTTTCACCAAGTTTAGGGGTATGTTGTTCTACGTACTCTTCTAATTCCTTACGCAACACGATGATGTCCGCACCACATGCTTTGAGAGCATTCACGGCTGAATCATTGTCGAGCAAGGCTAACAATAAATGTTCTACGGTCAGGAACTCATGTCTCTTTTGACGAGCCATGCTGACAGCCAAACGTAGTGATACTTCTAATTGACGACTGAGCATGTAACCCCCTTAATCTTTAGGCTCTATTTGGCAAAGTAACGGATGACCTTGTGATCGAGCATAATTATTGACTTGGTTCGCTTTGGTCTCCGCAATGTCTCGAGGATAAACCCCAGCTACACCCTTTCCTTCATAATGTACAGTTAGCATTACTTGTGTAGCTTGGTCAAGATTCATTGCAAAGTATTGTTGTAAAATTTCAATTACAAACTCCATCGGCGTATAGTCGTCATTTAATAAAACAACCGCATACAACGGTGGACGTTTCAGTTCTGGCGGTGCAGTCTGTACAGCTAAGTCAGAATCACCGTCTTCAGAGGGTTCATTTGCTAAACGTGGGCTGATATGCCAATCAACGATTCCAGACTCATTAAAAGAATTTTTAATATCACTTAAACACATTTGACGTTTATTGCTTGGCATAAGATTTATATTTCACACTTAATTTGCATTTGCTTCGGTTTTCGGAATTTCTGACAAGGTGGCAGACTGATTTTCGACTGCTTTGCCCTGTTCCCAACTAAAACGACGAATCACAGGCTTGGCACCAGTAAGACGCACTTCAATAAATTCTGGTTTAAAGCCTTTCGGCATGGTCCAGCGGCCAGTGAGTCGCTCATAATTTTCAAAATTAAAGTTTTTATCTTCCAGTGGTACCACCAGAATTTCAGTCCCTTTAATCAGGCGCAGTTCCACACTACCTGAAGCACGACTTTTGCCTGGACTGACCTGAACCAGATCAATCTGGTATTCAAAGGCATTTTCGGGTAATGGTTTAATCGACAGGTTTTGAACCGCCAATGCCAAACCACCACGCTGACGCAAAATTTCGCGATAAATGGTTCCTACACTTTCAGCCTGCACCTGTTCATCACGTGCCTTGGTCATGGCCAGATACAGATCATTGGCGTTGCTGACAGCTAGATCACGCTCCTGAACCGCAGTATTCAGCGTCTTGTTCAGTGTTTCAAGACTGGCTTTCTGAGTCTGTACCACATCGACCAGTTGCTCTGCATCTGCATCATAACCCGCCGCAGTCAAACCCTGACGATGTCCTACGGTATATCCGAGTACGCCACTGCTTAAGATCAATACAGCCGCACCAATGGCCAAGGGCGTATTACCTTTCATGAATGGTTTCTTAGTCCCGGGTTCCTGAGGAAGCGTCGTATTTGACTCGTTATTCGGCATTTTGATCTCTTGTTTGCTTTAATCAAGACACACATTTAAATGCAAATCTAAATGTGTGTGAAGTTCTAATACGTTTTTTATGGTAATAAACCAATATTATTTAAGCCAGCGTCTTCAGCAAAACCAAACATCAGGTTCATGTTTTGTACAGCCTGACCTGCTGCCCCTTTTACCAGATTGTCTTGTGCAACCAGTACAACCAGTTTCGTTGGTTGTGGCTTATACAAGGCAATACGCAACTGATTCGCTCCACGCACTGAACGGGTTTCGGGTGAGCTACCCGCCGGCATAACATCGACAAATGCTTCATTGGCATAGAACTGCTCATATAGCGCTTGTAAATCTGCTGATTGGCCTGCTTCAGTTAAATCGATATAGATGGTCGACAACATACCACGAATCATCGGCACCAAATGCGGTACAAATAAAATATGATCAAACACATTTTTTTGACCTGAAATTTTTTCCAATGCTTCGACAATTTCAGGGTGATGACGATGACCCGCTACACCATAGGCCTTAAAATTATCGGAATTTTCAGAATAAATCATGCCCAGACTGGCTTTACGACCTGCACCTGATACACCAGATTTGGCATCGATAATAATGCTTTCAGGTTTCACCAATGCTTCAGCCGCTTTTAAGACCGGCGCCAGACCCAACTGAACTGTAGTTGGATAACACCCCGGATTCCCGATCACACTGGCCTTTTTAATTTCTTCACGATTTAGCTCAGATAAACCATAAACAGAATCTTTTAACAGTTCTGGACATGCATGTTGCATGCCATACCATTTTTCAAACTGTTCAAGATCTTGTAAACGAAAATCTGCCGCCAAGTCGATCACTTTGGTATTTGCAGCAACCAGCTCTTCGGCATGTTTCATTGCGACACCATGCGGCGTTGCAAAGAACACCACATCGCATGATTTTAATAAACCCAGACTCAAATCAGAAAATTTAAGATTGGTATGCCCGCGCAAGCTTGGGAACATGTCATCTACACGACGACCTGCTTCAGTACGTGATGTCAGTGCTGTTACATTTACATCTGGATGTCGTAGCAAAAGACGCAAAAGTTCAACGCCTGTATAACCCGTACCACCCACAATACCCACTGAAATCACGATGATTACCTCAAATAAATGTTTCCTTTATACAGCCTAGTATGACAGGAAGTTGAGGTTTTCTAAACCATTTCACTGGGGTTTGCTGGTTTTTTAATTGATCAGTAGGATAAGTCCGATTTTGATCATGAAACTTTTAATTTGCTTAGGCTATTTCAATAGAGTTATATGGACTTATTAATTATGGTTTTAGGCACCCCACCAATATGGCAACGGCGTATTTTTCAGCGTTATACGATGCTGCTGGAAATGCTGATCATGCTTAGCAACTTCTGCCCAAAAGCGTGGACTATGATCAAAATGCTTTGTGTGTACCAGTTCATGGACAGCGACATAATGCGTGACCTCTTCAGGAAATAATACTAGCGCACTATTCAGCATAATGTCATGTTTGGCCGAACAACTGCCCCACCGGGTTTTAGGTTGTCGAATACTGCAGTTTTTAAAAGGCAAATGACATTGCTGTGAGACAAGATTTAAATATGAAGGAAGCTGTTCTTTTGCGTAGGCAATCACGAAAGTTTTTAAATATTCTTCAGGATGTCGGTCACTGATGCAAAGCTGTAAATTTTTATGATCAAAAATGAAGTTGCTCTTCTGGCTTTGATAAGAAATTTGTACAGGTTCTTTTAGATTAAATAACCGCAGCTCAATCGGTAACGTCCGGTCAATATTTTCGATTTTTTCTTGCTGGGATTGCCAGGTTTTAATCAGCCAGCTTTCAGATTGTTCAATAAAATGCCGTATCTGTTTTTTGCTGCAAAAAACCGGGGCTGTGAGGCGAATCTGGGTCGCATCGACACGCAAACGTAACCGGGTTGAACGGACATTTCGGGTGATTTGGATTTCGGGTAGATCGGATAAGGTCATTATAGTTTTTTTAATCTCCCTAACCCCCTCTTTTTCAAAGAGGGGCTTTTAAAAGTCTCCCTTCTTGCACTTGTTTTAAAGCAGTGCTTCAAAACTTCGCTCAGGGAGATTTAGAGGGATTTTTTCTAGAAAGTTTAATTAAACCGCTGTACGCTCTTCAATTCCGTTATCAGTCGCGACAATGGCGATATCTGCTTTGTTGATCGCAAAGATACCGTTACATACCACGCCCGGAATATCGTTTAAGGTTTTTTCCAGTTCAAGTGCATTTAGAATATTCAGGTTGTACACATCTAAAATCACATTACCGTTGTCAGTGACCACACCTTCACGGTACGCAGGATCGCCACCTAAAGATACGATTTTACGCGCGACTGCAGAACGCGCCATTGGAATCACTTCTACAGGAAGCGGGAACTCACGCCCTAATTGTCCAACCCATTTAGAATCATCCACGATACACACAAATTTTTTCGCAATAGAGGCAACAATCTTTTCACGTGTCAGCGCTGCACCGCCACCTTTGATCATATGCATATGACGATCAATTTCATCTGCACCATCAACATAAGCATCCAGACCACTGACAGAGTTCATATCTACCACTTCAATGCCGAGTTTTTTCAAGCGTTGTGCAGTTGCTTCTGAACTGGCTACCGCAGCTTCCAATTGCAGCTCAGGCAATAAGTCAATTAAAAAGTTTACAGTACTGCCTGTACCTACGCCTAAAATGCCCCCTTTTGGCAAGTGTTTTAAAGCGGCTTTGGCTGCTGCTTGTTTTTTCTCATCTTGGGTTGCATATAGACTCATGGCTTCACTCAACTATTTTGGACTTTTGCAGCTTTTTTAAACCGCAAAGCCGTGTGGTTTGTTACAATAAGCCCCTATTTTAAACTGTTAGATGGAAAATTAACATGCTGTCTCGTTTGGTTCGACAAATTTTACAAGCAACGGTCTACGATGTTGCAATCGAAACTCCACTCGAAGCAGCGCCACGAATTAGCGAACGACTCAATAATAATATCCGCTTTAAACGTGAAGATTTACAACCGGTTTTTTCATTCAAGCTACGCGGTGCCTATAACCGTATTAGTCAATTACCGAAATCACAAATGGAACGTGGCGTTATTACTGCTTCAGCGGGTAACCATGCACAGGGCGTGGCACTCTCAGGGAAAAAGCTGGGTATTCGCGCGATTATTGTGATGCCTAAAACCACACCTGATATCAAGGTACAGGCGGTTAAGCGTCTTGGTGGCGAAGTGGTTTTGCATGGTGATTCATTTGATGTCGCCAACAAGTATGCGATTCAACGTGCCCAGGAAGATGGCATGACCTTCATTCCGCCTTATGATGATGAACTGGTGATTGCTGGCCAAGGTACGATTGCTAATGAAATCCTGCGTCAATGGCGCGATGTGGATTACGTGTTTGTCGCAGTTGGCGGTGGTGGCCTGATCGCAGGTGTTGCAGCGTATTTAGGTGATGTCGCACCCCACGTTAAAGTCATTCCAGTGGAATACGACGAATCTGCCTGTTTAAAAGCTGCTTTAGAAGCAAATGAACGTGTGATTCTCCCATCTGTGGGCTTGTTTGCTGATGGTACAGCGGTAGCCCAAATTGGTGAAAAACCATTTGATGTGATTCGTCTGCAAAAATCGGACAATTCTGGCCCAATCGTGGAACCGAATGTGGTGCTGGTGAATACGGATGAAGTCTGTGCAGCGATTAAAGACACTTATGACGAATGCCGTAGCATTGTAGAACCATCTGGTGCAATGGCTCTGGCAGGTATTAAAAAATACGTGGCTGAACATGGCATCGAAGGGAAGAACATGGTGTCGATTGTCTGCGGCGCCAACATGAACTTCGACCGTTTACGTTATATCGCTGAACGTACCGAACTGGGTGAACGCAAAGAAGCGATTTTTGCCGTGACCATTCCGGAACAGAAAGGTTCATTCCTGAGTTTCTGCCGTGCATTACAAGGCCGTAATATTACTGAATTTAACTACCGTGCCAGCGATGCTTCTGCTGCGCAAGTCTTTGTCGGCATCAGTCTGAAAAATGGCGAGAAAGAACGTCAGGAAATTTATGAAACCTTAAAGTTCCAGTATGACGTTGACGATCTGTCTGATGACGAAGTGGCCAAACTGCATATCCGTTACCTGATCGGTGGTCATGCCGATATTGAAAATGAGCGCCTGTTCCGCGTGGAATTCCCGGAGCGTCCTGGCGCTTTACTGATGTTCCTGGAACGTCTTGGCCCAACCCATAATATCACCTTGTTCCACTACCGGAACCACGGCGCTGCTGAAGGACGTGTTCTGGTGGGTCTTGAAGCAACCGATGCACAACAGAATCCGGATGGCTTGATCGAAACTCTCGAAACCATTACCTATCCATATCAGGAAATTACCAATAATCTGGGTTATCAACGTTTCTTGAAGTAATTCTTTCAAACATAAACCGCCTTTCGAGGCGGTTTTTTTATGTCCGGCTGAATGAAAATGTATGAAGTATTTATGTAAGGCCAGATAGCTGAAAACTATAAAAATCTTTAAGATACATACTTAGACATGAACTGATTTGAAATAAAAAGATTTAAGGAAATATGCATGGCATTATTTGCAGTCATTGGGCTGGGCAGCTTCGGTGCAACAGTGGCGACTCAACTGATCAGCCTGAAACATGATGTGATTGGAATCGATCTCGATAAAAAATATGTGGAAAATATTTCCGATCAGCTCACCCATGCGGTCATTGCCGATGCAACCGATGAGCATGTCCTGGATGAACTGGATATCCAGCGCTGTGAAGCGGTCGTAGTCGCAATTGGTGAAGATATTGAAGCCAGCATTCTGTGTGTACTGCATCTGAAAAATATGGGTGTAAAGAAAATTTGGGCCAAAGCCAAATCCAAAGCCCACCATATGATTTTGACCCATCTGAACGTCGAAAAAATTATTCACCCAGAAGAAGATATGGGCGTCCGTGTGGCACAATCACTCAGCTACCCGATGGTTAGCCGTTATATGTCACTTGAAGATGATCACTATATTGTCAAGATCGAGATTCATGCAGATCATCATGGTACACCGTTGAATCAGTTGATGAAGCATATACCTGAAATTACCACCTTATTACATAAACGCGGATCTACGCTGCAATACCACGTAGATGCCAATCAGATTCTTCAAGAAGGCGACATTTTACTGGTTGAAGGATTGCTGGAACCTTTGCGCCGTCTTGCTAAATATTTTAAACATTTATGAAAAGTTCTGATTTAAAGCAACACAGGACGATTAACCTCAGTCCTCCGAGCTTACTGGCTTTGGGTTTTCTCGGATTAATTCTGATCGGCTCACTGCTATTGATGCTGCCTATTGCACATCATGGAGAAATCAGCTGGCTGGAGGCGATTTTTACAGCAACTTCTGCTGTGACCATTACCGGGCTATCGGTGGTGAATGTCGGTGAAGCCTATACCGTATTTGGTCAAATCGTGATTATGTTTTTGTTGCAATGCGGCGGCTTGGGTTTTATGACCTTTGCCATTCTGGCAGTGATGAGTCTGGCACCGCAACTGGGGCTAAAACAACAAGTCATGGCACAGGAGTCCATTGGACAAACTAGTCTGAAAAAAGTCAGTTTTACCATTAAAGCCGTGTTTTTATATTCTCTATTCTTTGAAGCGATCGGCACGCTGATTCTGACCTTGTCCTGGCTTAAAGAATATCAATTCACTGATGCATTATTTTATGCAGCCTTTTATAGTGTCTCCGCTTTTAATAATGGTGGATTTTCACTATTTCCAAATAGCTTGATGAGTTTTTCAGGGCAATATCTGATTACCTTTACCATCAGTATGTTGTATATCATTGGCGGTATCGGTTTTCTGGTGCTGATGGACGTCAAAGAACATAAGCGCTGGCGTAAGTTGAGTACCAACAGCAAGCTAATCCTCTCAACGATTCTGGGTCTGAACCTAAGTGCTTTTATCGTACTTTGGCTACTAGAGGCTTCCAATCCACACACCTTGGGTCTCATGAGTTTGGGCGATCAGGCCGTGAATGCCTGGTTCCATGCCACCGTTCCCCGCTCTTCAGGTTTTAATAGCTTGCCAATGGAACAAATGAGCGATGCATCCAGTCTCGTTACCATGCTGCTCATGTTTATCGGGGGCGGCTCCTTAAGTACGGCGGGCGGCATTAAGGTCGGTACGTTTATTATTGTGGTCATCAGCGTAATCAGTTTTTTAAGACGCGAAGATGAGATCCGGCTGTTTAATCACTCTATTCCTGAAAAAACTACGTTTAAAGCATTGGCCGTCGTGTGTATTACTGCAGCATTGATCATGATGGGTTTTATGAGCTTATTAATCCTGGAACCTGAGCAGGATTTTCTGGATCTGTTGTTTGAAGCCGTGTCTGCGGCCTGTACCGTCGGTTTGTCCCGAGGGGTAACAGAGGAACTACAACCTGCCAGTTTGATTATTCTAATGCTGTTAATGTTCGCAGGGCGTCTAGGGCCACTGACGCTTGCTTATTTTATTGCGACTCCGAAAAAGAGTCGTCTCAAACATCCGCCTTCAGAAATCCAGATTGGCTAATCTATCTATAAAAAAACCATGCAGCGGCATGGTTTTTTATTTTCATTCCAAGATGTTTAAAGTTGGAATCCTAGAACCAGTTCATCAAGGAAACACCTAAACCGACATACGTGGCACGATGGTTATAATCAATCAGGCTTTCTCCGTAACCATCAAAAAGCTGGAATTGGCCACGCAAACGCCCACTGATCGGGAATGACCAGTCGAACTGTACCGCTCCACGGTTTTCATCTCCACCTTTTAAGGTATGTCGTAGCATCAATGAAAAATCATGCTCCTTATAACGATAAAATGCGGTCATGTCTCCACGGCCAATATAGTTCTTGATCTCTGGATTGTTATCGTCTTCTCGCTTCTCTTCAAAGCGATACCAAGGACGAACCATCAAGGCAAAATTGTCTTTTTCAAAACCAAGATTCAGCATCACCCGATTCCAGCTACGTGATAACGGATCAGAACGACCATTGGACTGATGATTGATGGTCAATCCCAACATACGCCAATTCAGACCCAAAAGATCATAATTGGTACGGAAAATCAAACTGGCTTCGGGTTCATAGTTGGTCTCACGAAACGGACGTGATTCTTCCGAGTTATACACCTGCCAACGCGAAGACTGAGTATAACCAAGCCAGAGATCGCCATTATCTCCCAAGATATTTTCAACCGCCTTGGTCTTTAAAGACAGTTGAAACTTAGCTTCAGTTGAGGTGAGATTCTGTTTCTCTGTCTCTATATTGTTGGGATTTTCACTCTCGGGTAATTCATTCTTGTTTGATGTCCAGAAACCTGGCATCAAATACACCGGCTGATAAGAACGAATGTTCCAGGTGCCTAATTTACTTTCCGGAGAGAGTTCCCAGCGGCTATCCAGCAAAGACAGATTCGGCGTCAGCTTTGATCCTTCAGAAGCGTAAATATTGGAAACAGTCTGACCAATTTTCGCTTTTAAATTGTCGGGTTCAGGCGCAATTTCTGCTGCTGCACGACGTTCAGAAACGATTGCAGGCTTATCAGTAACCGGAATTTTAAATAAAGTATCATAACAGGCCAGACGCTCTGCACTAATTTCCAGTGCAGCACAGGCTTCAGCCGTTGCCGGCGTGGGACTGTTGACTACTGTTTCTTCCGCATTCACTTGCGTCCCAACTGCACAGCCCAGCAACACGCTCAGCTGTAGAGTTGAGCGCTTAAACGAATTAAGCGCCATCCCTTATCCTCTTTTTTTTATTTATAGAACTTGTTGAATTACAAAACCAAGCTGCTCCAGCATTTCACGTTTTGCCACTGGTGCCACAACGGCTTTCGTCGCCTGCTGCTCGACCAGATAGGTCTGTGCAACACGCTGCAAATCATCCAGTGTGACATTCAATAAACGTTCACGTAATTTTTTACGGAACGCTGGCGTACGTTGATGCAAGTAGGAATAACATGCAGTAATGGCTTCGCCTGCCGGTGAGCCTGGTTTATCCATACTGGCAATCAGCCCCAGAATGGCTTCTTCCAGTTGATGCGGCTGTTGTGGTGCATTGAGTAACCACTGAATACTCGCATCAAAATCCTGGAAGGTTTCTGCCAGACGTGGGTCACGGTAGCTGTAGAAACGGAACGAACAGGCATTGCCGTCATAGCTCGCACCACCACCATAGGCACCGCCTTTTTCACGAATGGCGCTGTGCAGGAAGCCATTACGCAAATAACCCGCTAGTACCATCAAGGCAGCAGCATCAGGGTGTGAGACTTCAACTGCCGGATAAGCAGCCGCACAGAATTGGACATTGGCTTGAATCAACCAGGCTTCGTGCTGATCATGGGTTACTTTTTCGACTTGAGTCAATGCAACCGGTGCTGGATCAACAGCAAGTTTGTCCCAGACATTCTGAATTTCTTCGATCAGATGCTCAGACTGCGGCTCTTCACAGACTAACAGGAATTGCTTTGGTGCTTGCAACAAGACCCGATGAATCCGTTTTAATTCATCAATCAGCAGATCATATTCAGCCGGATCTTTTTCGATCTTAGACACCAGCTCGATCAGCCAGTTCAATGCACCCAAACCGGTATTGTGATAATCACGCAAAGCCAATGCACTATGCTGACGTGAAGCCGTTTGCATTGCATAGCTATGTCCAGAACCAGAAATACGTGACTGCCAGCGCGTTTTACGCTGTTGTAACAGTTCAACAATACGGTCTTTCTCATCAAAACGAAGCTGTTCAAAACCGATCTTTAACAGACGAATTGCATCCAGATGATTCACCAAAGATTTGGTGGTCAACGTCAACCAGGCAGTAATTTTGTTTTTGTCATCGACTTTAGAACGCAAAGATGCGCCCATGCCCAGACCGCCACTTACCGCTGTTTGCAGTTGCTGGAACTCAAGATAATCATACTCACCCGCACCAACTTCACCCATCAGGATCGACAGCAGGTTAAAGTAAGGCGACTGCACCACTTCATCCGGAATATTGACCAGAACCTGTTGATAATAAATCCCATTGGTGCCGGCATGATACAGGTTCAACGGCGTATCAACACGGTTACAGATAATCTCACGCAACTGGCCTTGAACAATTTGCAATTCCGCAGGGACATCTTCCAGACCGACTTTCGGCAATAAGTTCAAGTCATCCGGCGTGTCCTGACGAACATTCAATGCTTCAGTCTGGGCAATAATTTCAGCTTTTTGTTCTTCAGTCAGATTCTTTCCAATTTCGGCTAGACGCGCTTTTTCATCAGCCGCTTCTTTGGCAGATTTGGTCGCATCGGGAACCAGTGTCAGTTGGACACGATGTGGGTTATCCAGCAGATGCTCTTTGATCAGATTGGAAAGCCACATCGGATCTTGCAGCTCTTCCTTAACTGCGGCAATCGCAGAATCCACATCCCAAACTTCAACCGGATCACGGTGATGAATCGCGCTGCCCAGACCGCTCAGAATCAGGCTCAAACCATACGGCGTACCATCACCATTGATTTCACGCTGATGCAATTCAATTTGATGCAGGATCGCATCGACCATGTTCTGATCAACCGGTTTAGAGGCAACATCTTCTAGAACCTTAAACACACCATTTTTAAATTCTTCTGCATGTTCAGGATTTGAACCCTGCACCGCACAGTAGAAAGTCATTTCAAAATTAGAATCATCCACGCCCATGAATGGACCTGTTGCATCTGCATAACCACACGTTTCCAGATAATGACGCAGTGGTGATGCTGAATCTTCAAGCAGAATCCCTTCAACTAAACGCATGCCCAAACGCAGTTTAATGTCACTAGCTTCCGGCAATAACCATGACAGCACATGATAGGTCTTGTCCTGTAGATCTTCGGCATCGACCGCATAGCTGTCGGTAACCGTCAATGGTGCAGTCAAACGGGTTTCAGGTGTTGGATACAGCGTCTGACCTTTTTCAAATTTGGATAATGCCAGATGTTCAAACTGCTCTTGCAATTCAAATGCTGTTTTATTGCCAAAGGTCATGAAGACTGCATTACTTGGATGGTAATGTGACTTATAGAAATCTACTAACTCTTGGTAAGTCAGGTCAGGAATATCTTTAGGATCACCACCAGAATTATAATGATAGGTGGTATGCGGATATAAATGATGCGCCAGCGTGTGATACAGCTGGTCTGAAGGCGAACTCATCGCACCTTTCATTTCATTAAAAACTACGCCTTTATAGACAGGCTCGCCATTTTCCAGCTCAATGCGAATGCCTTCCTGGGCAAAATCCAATGGATTCAGGTTCGCAGCAAATGCTGCATCCATATACACTTCGAGCAGGTTCTGGAAATCTTTACTATTTTGGGTCGCAAATGGATACGCAGTCCAGTCAGCCGCAGTAAAGGCATTCATGAAAGTATTCAATGAACGGCGAATCATCAGGAAGAATGGATCACGCACCGGGAATTTTTCTGAACCACACAGCGCAGTATGTTCCAGAATATGGGCTTCGCCTTTAGAATCCATCGGCTGGGTACGAAACGCCACCAGAAAGACATTTTCGTCGTGATTGGTCGCCAGATGATAATGCGTGGCGCCAGTCACTTTATGTTTATATTCAGACACGAAAATGTCTAAAGCTTCAACATGTTGTTGACGTACCAACTGAAACGCAGGATGTACAGTTTGAGAAATGGTTTCAGTGACATCTACAGTCATGCGATCTCCTAATGCTTTAATTAAAATAACTAAGCGCATTATAGCTTTAGTTGTTTGAATTATTCACGTTGAAAACCGAGGATTTTGATCGAATTAAGTAAACTTGATCATTTGAAAATTAAATCATCAAATTTACTTCCTGCATCTAGATGAGTATTTACAAGCTTAAGAAATCAGATATTTAAAATAGTTATAGCTTGGATTATTTTCTACAAATACATAATTCTGCTTTTGATAAAAACTGGCGGCCAGTCGGGTATCTGTTTGTAAGCATAAAGCCGAATAATGCGGACGTGCCAATTGCTCTAGGTAAGCCAAAAGCTGTTTGCCTACGCCATGCTGACGATATTTCGGATGCACATAAAAACGGCGTACACGACCAATGCGGTCTTCAATGCCGTTATCTCCCCATTGCTGGTTTAAGCCACCACAGCCAACCAGTTTCTTGCCATCATGCGCCACCACCAAATATTCATTGGCGTGGCTAAAGCAGTTTTTCCCGGTGCGATATTCTTCTATTAACTTATCTACCAAATTATAGCCTTCTTTACGTGCCAGAGTTGCCAGTGTTTCGATCTGATCCGGGAGTTGTTCGGCTGTTACAATTTTAATATTCATATACGCACACTATTTGAAATTGTTGTGAAGAATCACTGTTGCCAAGCGACTTAAAGTATCATGCCAGGAGCGATATCTCTTTATAAATAAAATGTGATCCTTAAATCAATGCTGCAGCACACCAGTGCACAAAAATAAGTCAGTTTTTAGACCAAAGATAGCTGCTGAACAAAATACAGCATTTTTGAAAAATATTTGAAAATGATTCAGCAAACTACAGCAATCCCAAGCAATCGTGTAAACTTAGGACTTTCATTTTTAATGTGATATTTGAACATGGCAACTGTTGATCTTTTTGCGATTGGTAATGCGCTGATTGACCAAGAATTTAAAGTTTCTGATGACTTTTTAACTGCACATCACTTGCAAAAAGGCACCATGCAACTTGCAGATGGTGAGACTCAGGCCACTCTTTATCAAAATCTTCAAGCGACTCAAGTGTATAAGGGTCAGGCTTCAGGCGGTTCAGCAGCCAACACTACCGTGGCATTTTCTGCGCTCGGTGGTTCTGCATTTTATGGCTGTCGTGTCGGAAATGACGAACTGGGGCACATCTACCTGAAGGGTTTGAATGATGCAGGTATTAAGACCACCACCCAATCGATCAGTGAAGGCGTAACAGGGACATGTATGGTTCTGGTCAGCCCTGATTCTGAACGTACCATGCATACCTATCTGGGTATTACGGCCGAACTGACTGATCAACAAATTGATTTCAGCGCACTAAATAGCGCGAAATGGCTATATCTCGAAGGTTATTTATCAACTTCTGACACAGCACGTCATGCGGTACAACAAGCACGTGATATTGCCCGTGCCAATGGCGTTAAAATTGCCCTAACTTTATCTGATCCTGCCATGGTGCAATACGCGCGTGCCGGTTTGGATGAAATGATTGCAGATGGTGTAGACTTGCTGTTATGTAACCAGCAAGAAGCGCTGATGTATACAGAAACAGATAATCTTGAGGCAGCCCTGCTTAAATTAAAAACAATCAGTCAGCACGTTGTCATTACATTGTCAGCTGAAGGCGCACTGATTTCGGATTATCAAAATACATTTACTGTTCCTGGCCGTAAAGTGCCTGCAGTAGATGCCAACGGTGCCGGTGATGCTTTTGCCGGGGCTTTCCTGTACGGATTGAATGCTAATTTGGGTCTTCAAGCTGCGGCTGAACTGGCGATTCTCATTTCGAGCCAGGTGGTTTCACAATTTGGTCCACGCCTGGCAGTTGAAGACTATGCGGCATTATTACAAGACTTTCAAAAGGAATGTGCTTAATGTTTAAAATTTGCATGACCGAAGACGTTCCAGAACGCGAAGCACGCTCTTTTGAGCTTCCCGATGGAGATAATATCTTTATCACACAGCGTGACGGTGCCTTCTATGCCTATCAAAACCTGTGTCCGCATTTGCAGGTCGAACTGGAATTTCTGGAAAACCAGTTTCTGGATCGCGATCAGGAATTTATTGAATGCTCCACGCATGGCGCCTTGTTTCTGGTAGAAAGCGGTGAATGCATTTCTGGGCCTTGCCAAGGTCAAGCACTTGAAAAAGTAGAGATTACCGTGCATTCTGATGGTGGAATTTACCTCTCAGAATAAGACTAAAACGGACTTCACCATGCCTGCATTTTTTCTAGACTATAACCTGATGCCTTTTCATCTGAGTTTATTGGCGATTATTCTGTTCGGTGTGGTGAAAACCATTGGTTTCTATTTTGGACTCAGACCCAGCAAGTTTCTGCAAAAAATTTCACCTTATGACTTTCAGCAGATGGATCTACTAAACGTCAAATTCTCCAAAACCTTGATTGTGTTTTTCTTCCTGATGAATTTTAGTTTTGCCGGCTATGTTTTACAGTTCCTGATCTATTCTCAGGAATTTAAATTTCTGCCTGCTTATTACCTGATTATTCCGGCTTTAATCATTGCGACTTTTTTTACTATTTTTATGATTCACTGTCTGGATCAGGTCATTCCACCTAAATATAAAAAGAACAATGTCAATTTACTTGGCCGTTTGGCGACAATTTCCAGTGGCAATGCCCGACCCGGTTTTTCTGCTCAAGCGCGGGTGCGAGATGAGTATGGGCAACTGCATTATGTACAGGTAGAACCTGAGTTTGGTGAACTCGGTTTTCAGTCGCAGATTATCCTGATTCGCATGAGAAAATCTCATTATGTTGCCAAGAAAATTTGTAAATCTAATCAGCTGTTCAGCATGAATCTAGATTAAATTCTAAATCATTTGATAGTTATTAAAAAATCCCGACAGATATCGGGATTTTTTAATGTCTATATTTATTTTTTAAGAAGTCCTGAAACCATATTCAATACATTTTGAATATCATTATTGGCTTCCTGCTTGCTGGTTTGCTCACCTTGTGGAGTAAGCGAATCAATAATCTGCGGCAAGACCTGTGAAATCGCACTATACACATCCTGCTTCGGTGCATGGGTTTGTTGTGCAACTGCTTCAACTTCCTGATCATCAAACAGGTTTTGCACCTGCTGCGGATCGACATTGGCATTTTCACCGGGGCCGGTCGACACCCAATCATCGACCTGGCTATTGAGCCCCTGTCCTTTTAGCTTGTCTAATGCACCCTGTAAACCGCCCTGTTTTTGAATCCAGGCCAGCACTAAAGGCAGTACTGCAATCAATAAGGTTTTACCAGTAGAACCACCCAATCCTGAACGAGGCTGAGCAGTACCTTGAGTACCACTACCACCGAACTGACTTATTACTGAACCTAAAATTGCCCCCAGACCATTTTGTCGAGTCTGCTGGCCGGTTTGATTTTGCTGGTTTTGAGTATTTTGATTTTGCTGAGAATTTGACTGGTTTAAATGCCCTAGCACAGACCCCAGGATATCTGCCAAGCCACCTTGTTGTGAGGACTTTTGCTGCGACTGCCCACCACCCAATGCCTGCTTTGCTAATATTTCCACAATACTACTCAGGTTTGTCATGTCCTATATCCTATGTGCATCTTAATTACAGAATACGGCCTGCCCTCATATTGTCTAGGCAAGATTGTGTTAATATTTGCAATCTTGGTTAAGCAGGTTTTCGGTTTACCAGCGAAATTTATCCCAGTTTTCCGGATTAGCCCAAAATTTGGAGTTAAACCAGTCTGGCACGTGCTTATAGGTTAAAATATTAAACTGCCACAGCGCAAAATCGGCCTCATGTGTGGTCTTGTCAATCAGCTGGGTAAATCCTAAAGCTCTCAATAACTTTTCATTTTGCAGCCGGCTGATCACCACTAGCCGTTTGGCAAACAAATCACGTAATTTCACCAGAATTTGACTCATGATCTGTTCAGACAAATGTTCTGTTTCTGCAGTATCCAGCATCACCACAGCCAAGTCATAACGTTGCTGAAAAGGCAGATTTAAAAAGTCAGATACGCTAAAATAGGACCATTGAATAGCTGGCTGAAACTGGACTTGGCTCAAGTCCTGCCCAATACAAATAGCAGTATGAATTGGCTGTTCCTGTGCGAAATCGTCTAGCATTGAAGTAATGACATTCTGCTCAGCCATAACTGCATCCTTATGATTTAAGTGAGTAATTTTTATGGAACTTCAGGGCATTTGTCATAAAATGCACGTCGGCCTCAAGGACCTTAGTGTAACTGATCAACAGATACAGCGGGCAAATGTTGAATATAAATTAATTTTAGATCGTGCAGAAATTGATCTTCCGTTTAATTTAGGCCAAGAAATCGAGATTGAATGGACCGGTAATATTTACTGCGTGTCTTGTGGCAACAAAACTTCCAAATCATTTTCGCAAGGTCACTGTTTTAAATGTTTTAAAACCAATGCTTCATGTGATATGTGCATCATGAAGCCAGAGACGTGCCATTATCATTTGGGCACTTGCCGCGAAGATGAATTTGCACAGAATGTCTGCTTCCAACCACATATTGTCTATCTGGCCAATTCCAGTGCATTAAAGGTCGGCATTACCCGTACCAGCCAAATGCCGACTCGCTGGCTTGATCAGGGTGCCTCCCAAGCCCTGCCGATTATGAAAGTGGGCTCACGTCGTCTTTCCGGAAAGCTTGAGGTCATGTTTGGTACGCAGGTTGCTGATAAAACTGACTGGCGCAAGCTACTGAAAGGTGAAGCAGAACCATTGAACCTGATTGAAGTGCGTGAACAACTGCTGGAAGAATTTGCGCCTAAAATTCAAAGCATTCGCGAAGAATTTAATCAGAATCTAGAATTTAATGAAAATATTGAAGTATTGGAAGATGAATTCGCACGAGAGTTTATTTATCCGGTAGAACAATATCCGGAAAAGATTAAATCGCATAATCTGGATAAAACTCCTGTGATTCGTGGCAAATTACAAGGCATCAAGGGCCAGTATTTAATTCTGGATACTGGCGTGATTAATATGCGCAAATATACCGGTTATCAACTGATTATTCGTGCTTAAACCATTATTTGCCTAGAAAACAAAAAACCAGCCCGCAGGCTGGTTTTTTTATACAACAATTTTATTTGATTTTTGCCTGAGATTTCAGGTAACGCGTATAGTCATCAAATTCCTGCTGACCACGAAGTTGCTGATATAACTTCACCAACTCACTACGCTGTTCTGCACTTAATACATCCACCGGATTTTTCTTCACTTCTGATACCGCAACCACAACCAGTTCATTCGGCATTTTCGCTGTGGTCACTGACCAATGGCCTGCTTTTGGTGTCGGCAGACTAAAGGCCGCACGCTGTACATCACGTTTTAGTAAACCTTCAGCACGTGTGTAAACGCCAGCATCTTCAAAGATCAAATCACCTTTCGCCACTGCTGCAGCCGGTTTGGTTTTGAACTCATCCAAAGCTTTCTGAATTTTTGCTTTTGCCAAAGCAGCTGCCTTGTCTTCAATCAACTGAGCCTTAACACGGGGTTTTGCTTCTGCCAATGTTTGTTCGCCGGCTGCATGATAATTACGCACCTTTATCCAGGCTACATCACCATTGGCTAACTGAATGCTTGATGAAGCATTACGATCACCATTTTTAACATCGTCATTAAACAATTTGACTTTGAGGTTAGCATCGCTCAGCACAGGATCACGGGTCGAAAGTGTTACACCTTGGGCTTTCTGGACTTGTACACCTTTAACTTCCTGTGTAACGACATCCAGAGAATCACTTCCTACCACCATATCATTTAGCGTATTGACCGTATCAGAGAATGCATTGGATTTTTTAGCAGCCAAGGCTTCTTCAGACAAACGTGCTTTTTGTGATTCAAAAGAAGGAACTGCAACATCTGGCGTTTGCACAGAAATGATGTGGTAACCATAATCTGTTTTCACTGGTGCAGACACCTGACCCGATTTTAAAGAACTAACCGTCTGATCAAATGCAGTACCAAATACACCTTCTTCATAAACGGCAAGCGCGCCACCTTTAGACTTAGATTCAGGGTCTTCAGAATATTGTGCTGCTGCCTGAGCAAAAGTAGTACCGGCTTTAATTTTGGCTGCAATATCGGTCGCCAGTTTTTTTGCTTCAGCATCACTACGACTGTCCGCCGTAATTAAAATATGCTTCACATCTGGTTTAACTGTCTGTTTTTGTGTTGCAACAAAGGCGGTATAGGCTTCCTGAAGCTCAGCCTCTGTAACCGCTAAACTCTCCACCTGAATATCGCTTGGCTTTAACACCACATAGTCGACATCTACACTGGTCGGCTGTTTAAATAGCGTTTTGTGTTTTTCATAATAAGCAGCAATATCTGCATCCGTCACTTTGACATCTTTTTTATAGCTGTCCAGATTAATGCTGGAAATATGAATATGACGTTGTTCAGTTTGTAAATCGGCAATCTGCTGCATTTCGACTGGGCTTACCAGTGGATAATCCAGGAAAGTCGATGACAGCATCTTCAGCGCATGATCTTTACGTAAACTTTCAATCAAAGCGCGATTGGTCATGCCAATTGATTTTAGATAATTTTCATATAAAGCATTCGAGAACTTGCCATCTTGCTGGAAAGTAGGCTGCTGAGCAATCATCTGTTCAATTTGCTGGTCACTCAGACTGATCCCTAATTCTTCAGCCTGTTGCAGCAATAAAGTACGTGCAACCAGAGTATCCATGGCTTTCTGGTCAATGAAGCTTTGATTCAGTAAAGTTTCATCCCCATTGGCATAACTGAGATATTGTTCTTTAAATGATTTGGTCAGTGACTCTAATTCTTTTTGAGATATTTCAGTCCCGTTCACTGATTTTGCCGCATCAGAGTTTCCGCTGCTAAAATATCCTTCAATACCTACAAGTGCTAACGGGGTCAAAAACAGAACGAGCAAGACTTTGCCCAACCAACCCTTAATAACTTTACGAAAAGCTTCCATAAGTATTCCAATATTTTATTTGCAAAGGATTTTAACCGAAAATACCCATTGAATGAATGTGTTAATCATCACAATTAAATTTATCAATAAAAAACGCGCCAAAGAAGGCGCGTTTCGTCGCTGGGTAAGCTTAAGCTACAGCGTCTTTTAAGCCTTTACCTGCTTTGAAGCTAGGTACTTTGCTTGCTTTGATCTCAAGAGTAGCACCAGTTTGTGGGTTACGGCCAGTACGTGCAGCGCGTTCTTTCACACCGAAAGTACCAAAACCCACTAAAGTTACTGTATCACCCGATTTTAAAGCTTCAGTAACAGAAGCAATTGTAGCATCTAAAGCTTTACCTGCGTCAGCCTTAGATAATCCCCCTTTTTCTGCAATTGCATCAATTAATTCTGATTTATTCATGAAGATTACGTCCTCTTAATATCGTTTATTTAAGGTTCAAGAATTGGTTTAACATGCCATAACGCCTTTATAGCAATGCTTTAGGTATAAACGCAATACTTAAGAACCTCTTTTTTTTCAAAAAATATGCGAAAAAAACATTGAATAATAAATAAAGTCATTTTATTTAAGTTTTTTCGGCAATTCTTCTTTCATTTTTTCTTGTTCCGCAGTCAACTGATCAACCTTGGCATGCAACTGGAGAATTAAACGTTCCAAATACTGTACATCCTTCAGTGTGACTAATCCTATACGATTCAATGAGTGATGAACAGAGTTGTCGATTAATTTTTCCACTTTGTCTTTGGTGTCTGTGACCGACTCTTTGGCTTTTTCTGAAACCTTCTCTACAGTTTGATCGGCAATATCTGCAGTTTTAGATTCAAGTTCTTCCCCGACCTTGACCAGCGAGTCAAACAGTTTATTGCCTTCCTCTTCTGCACGTGAAAATGCCCCAAGTCCAGCCAACCAGATCTGTTTGGTGTATTTACGAAAATCAAGAACCGATTTGCGCTCCGAGGCAGATTTAGACTTGGGTTTCAGCATTTTCTCATTCGAAGCTTCAGCTGAGTCTTGTGCTGTTTTTGACTTGTCCATGTGCACGGCTCCTGTTTGTTTTCTGCGCAATTATTATAAATTATTCTACAAAACCACTGCATAATAGCAAATTTAGTACTTGATAGATTTGATAAACTGTTCTACAAAGCAATTTATTTCAAGTCTAATTTGATTTAACCCTGAAATCTCTTCACAAGCAGGAAGCTTTTTCACTTTATATTTCAGGTAAGGATTGGTTGTATATGAGCGAATCGCAACAAAGTCAAAATCAACCGCATTTGTTGCTTACGATGACGTTAATTGTTTTAGAGACAATATTTACTTTCATTCTCAAGCATGATCGTGTCGTTGCATTACAGGCCAAAAAGTTTGTAGATAAAAACATCTCGATTAAAATCAATAGCTATATTCCATATTTCGACTTTTATGTGCAATTCACCCCCAATGGACTATTATTTGACCACAAAGCACCGGGCCGCATTGTCGACCTGGATGTGCGCACTACACTTCCCGATCTGATTAAAATTTTCATTTTTGGCAATCGTCGTAGCATTCGCAGCATGCGCATTGATGGCAATCAGGTTTTAAAAGATGAGTTTCGTGATCTGTTAACCGTATTCAGCTTGCCAAAAGTACTAGCCGACTGGAAACACTGGCTGTCTGATGCGCCGACGGATGAAGCGGAAATTATTGCTTCTAAAAAGCGTATTGCACCGCTTTTAAAGAAAATTGAAGAACAGCGCTCCAAGATCAATACCCTGCAAGTGGAAGTCAAACAGTATAAAAACCGCCTGAAACGGATCGAACGCCGTCAAAAGCGTATTAATATCATTTTTGGCCTGAGCAGCGTACTTTTGATTATGTTATTAGTGTATAATTGGCTGAGCATGTAAATCTTTCATTCTCCAAAAATTAAATCCCACTAAGGTCTACTAAAAATAACTTGACTAATTTAGTCGGGATTCATAAAATCTACACATCTAGTCTAACCATGTGTATCGAATCATGCGCCTAACCACTCGCGGTCGCTACGCTGTGACTGCTCTACTTGATCTAGCTTTGCAGCCTTCTGAAAAAACGATAACGCTCGCTGAAATTGCAGCACGTCAAACTATTTCTGTTGCTTATCTTGAGCAGTTATTTGCGAAGCTCAAGCGTCATGGTTTAGTTTCTAGTGTTCGTGGCGCAAATGGTGGTTACCATTTAGCACGTAATGCAGATGAAATTACTGTGTTAGCAATTATTGAAGCTGTAAACGAAACAGTTGATGCGACTCGCTGTGACCATAAAGGCAATTGCCAGAATGGCGCGATGTGCTTGACTCATGATTTATGGCAGGAACTCTCCCATCACATCGCCGATTATTTAGAAAAAATCTCGCTTGCTGATCTGGTTGCACGTGACAACGTCCAGACTGTGTCATTACGCCAAAAATCAGCACCTTTAGATTCAGCCCTTTTATCGGTTACAGGTATTTGACATGAAACGTCCGATTTATCTTGATTATGCAGCTACAACTCCTGTAGATCCTCAGGTTGCTGAACGTATGATGGAATGCTTAACATTCGATGGTACCTTTGGTAATGCGGCATCTCGTTCACACGCGTATGGTTGGCAAGCAGAAGAAAAAGTTGAATATGCACGTGAACAAGTTGCGAATTTAATTAAAGCTGATCCACGTGAAATCGTATGGACTTCAGGTGCAACCGAGTCAGACAACCTTGCGCTTAAAGGTGTGGCTCATTTCTATGCATCTAAAGGTAAACATATCGTTACCTCTAAAATCGAACATAAGGCAGTTTTAGATACCTGTCGTGAGCTTGAGTCTGAAGGTTTTGAAATTACCTATATTGAGCCTCAACCTCAAACCGGTTTAATTACGCCTGAAATGGTACAGGCAGCGATCCGTCCAGACACAATTCTTGTTTCCCTGATGATGGTAAACAATGAAATCGGTACTGTGACTGATGTTGCAGCGATTGGTGAAATCACTCGCGCCAACAAGATTTTCTTCCATGTCGATGCAGCTCAGGCAGCGGGTAAAGTTGAAATTGATCTTTCAACTTTAAAAGTAGATTTGATGAGCTTCTCTGCGCATAAGATCTATGGCCCTAAAGGTATTGGCGCACTGTTTGTACGTCGTAGCCCGCGTGTACGCCTTAAAGCTGAAATGCATGGTGGCGGCCATGAACGTGGTATGCGTTCAGGTACCCTTGCGACTCACCAGATTGTAGGTATGGGTGAAGCGTTTGAACTTGCAGGCAAAAACTTGGAAGCTGAACAGACTCGTTTACGTGTACTTCGCGACAAGCTGTGGAATGGTTTACAAGGTCTTGAACAAGTGTTCCTGAACGGCCATCCAACACAAAACGTAGCGAACTACCTGAATATTAGCTTCAACTTCGTTGAAGGCGAATCATTGATGATGGCATTGAAAGATGCTGCGGTATCTTCAGGTTCGGCATGTACATCTGCAACACTTGAACCATCTTATGTACTTCGTGCATTGGGTCTTTCAGACGAACTTGCACACAGTTCGATCCGCTTCAGCTTCGGTAAATACACCACTGAAGAAGATATCGATCACGTATTGACTATCACTAAAGCTGCTGTTGAGAAGTTACGTGAACTTTCTCCGCTTTGGGATATGTATAAGGAAGGTATTGACCTTTCTAAAGTTGAGTGGGCTGAGCACTAATTTTCATTCTGAGATAGTGACAAATCCGTTGCTATCTCATTGAGAAAAGTTTTTTTACCCCCATATTTAATACTGAGGCTGACCCCGAGGTTTGGAGAAGCAACATGGCTTATAGCGAAAAAGTAATTGATCATTACGAAAACCCTCGTAATGTTGGCGTTTTAGATAAAAATGCTGAAAACGTTGGTACTGGTATGGTTGGTGCGCCAGCATGTGGTGACGTGATGCGTTTACAGATTCAGGTAAACGATGAAGGCGTGATTGAAGAAGCACGTTTCAAAACTTATGGTTGTGGTTCTGCCATTGCATCAAGTTCACTTGTGACCGAATGGCTCAAAGGTAAAACTTTGGATCAAGCTCAAGCGATCAAGAACATTGATATTGCAACTGAACTTGCACTTCCACCAGTAAAAGTACACTGCTCTGTTCTTGCTGAAGATGCAATCAAAGCAGCTGTAGAAGACTACCGTAGCAAGAAAGTTAAAGCTTAATTGTTCCACGTTTTGAAATTTTAACGGAGTTTTCATGATCCATTTAACTGAAAATGCTGCAACTCATATCAGCAATTATTTAAAAAATCGCGGTAAGGGTGAAGGCATTCGCGTTGGTGTGAAAACTTCAGGCTGTTCTGGTCTGGCCTATGTGCTCGAGTTCGTCGATGAAGTCGATACACATGACCAAGCCTTTGAGCAGTTTGGGGTTAAAGTATTCGTTGACCCGAAAAGCCTGGTTTATCTTGAAGGTATGGAGATGGACTATGTTAAAAACGGCTTGAACGAAGGCTTCGAATTTAACAACCCCAACAAAAAAGGCGAATGCGGTTGTGGTGAATCCTTCACTGTATAAACCCGGCAGTTATTCTCTTTTTGACATTAAAACAGTGTGTTTCACACTGTTTTAATTGCATTTATACAGTTACTTTTGCACATTAATCGCGGATCCCATCTCCCATGAATCATTTTGAGTTGTTCAACCTTCCTGTAGCACTCGATATTGATTTAGCGGCTTTAAAGACTGAATTTTTAAAGTTGCAGCAACAATATCACCCAGATAAAGCTGAAGACAAAGATCAGGCTCTGATTAAATCAAGTGATATCAATCAGGCATTTAAAACCTTGTCAGCGGTCGATAGCCGTGCAGCGTATTTACTGTCTCTCAAGAAACAGGATTATCACTTAGATCAGTCGATCAGTGATTTTGAATTCTTGCAGGACGCTCTGGAAATTCGTGAACAACTTGACGATGCAACTTCTGCTGAAGATTTAACTTCACTGAAAGTCGAAGTCCAGCAATGGATTGAGGGCTTGGTTCGCGAGTTCAAAATTGATTATGCGGATGAAGACTGGGCCGAAGCACGCGATACAGTGCGCAAACTACGCTTCTTCGTTAAAGTCATGGCCGATATCGACAAAGCGGAAGACCGCTTCCTGGACGATGACAGCTTTGATCTTGATGATGATTTCTAATTTTTAGTATTTAATATTTAACGTGCAAAGGATGTAACACTATGGCTCTCTTGCAAATTGCAGAACCAGGTCAATCAAGTGCACCACATGAACACCGCATTGCGATTGGTATCGATTTAGGCACCACCCACTCTTTGGTTGCCACGGTTCTTTCAGGTAAAGCCAAAGTACTTAATGACGAACAAGGTCGTGTGCTACTTCCTTCTATCGTGCATTATGCAGAACAACAGACTCAATACGGCAATGAAGCTGCGCCTTTCATTACTACTGACCCTAAAAACACCATCGTTTCTGTAAAACGTTTTATGGGTCGCTCGAAAGCTGACATCAAATTCCAGCATCCTTATGCGTTGGTTGGTGAAGCGAATGAAATGCCGGCTTTTGAAACCGCACAAGGCCGTAAGACGCCGGTTGAGATTTCTGCAGAAATTTTAAAGCAGTTGAAAGACCGCGCTGAAGCCAGTCTGCAAAATCCGGTCAATGGTGCCGTTATTACTGTTCCGGCCTACTTTGATGAAGCACAGCGTCAGGCAACCCGTGATGCTGCTCAACTTGCTGGCTTGAATGTTTTACGTTTGTTGAATGAGCCAACCGCTGCTGCTGTTGCTTATGGTCTCGATCAGGAAAGCAATCTAAGTACAGATCGCAACTATGTGATCTACGACTTGGGTGGTGGTACCTTTGACGTTTCGATTCTGCGTTTTAGTCAAGGTGTGTTTGAAGTTCTGGCAACCGGTGGCCACACTGCCCTCGGTGGTGATGACCTAGATCGTTTGATCCTGAAATGGGCCAAGAAACAACTGAATATTGACACCTTGAATGATGCAGAATATGCACATTTTGTGGTTGCAGCACGTAAAGCCAAAGAAGCTTTGTCTGATGCAGATTCAGTTCAACTCAAATTGCTTGATCAGGTATTGACGCTTGACCGTCCGACATTTGAAGAGATCATTAAAGTTGCTTTGGATAAGACCATCAGCGTATGTAAGCGTGTGATGCGTGATGCCAAGCTTGAACTGGATGACATTCAAAATGTCGTTTTGGTCGGTGGCTCAACCCGTTCTTATGCAGTACAAAAAGCCGTGCGTGAAGTATTCAATCAAGAACCACTATGCACTATTAATCCGGATGAAGTGGTTGCGATTGGCGCATCAATTACTGCGAACCAATTGATTGGCAACTCAACTGATGGCTCATTACTATTAGACGTGACGCCTCTGTCTCTTGGTCTTGAAACCATGGGCGGACTGGTTGAACGATTAATTTCGCGTAATACTGCGATTCCAGTCGCTCGTCGTCAGGAATTTACGACTTATCAAGATGGCCAGACTGCCATGTTGATTCATGTGGTTCAAGGTGAACGTGATCTGGTTGAGCATTGCCGTAGTTTAGGGCGTTTTGTCCTGCATGGCATTCCACCAATGACTGCCGGTCAGGCACGTATTGAAGTGACGTTCCAGGTCGATGCAGATGGCTTGCTGACTGTATCTGCCAAAGAAACCACCTCTGGCGTGACGGCTCAAATCGATATCAAACCATCTTATGGTTTATCGGGTGAAGATACTGAACGTCTGTTGCTAGACGGTTATAAGTTCGCTGAAGAAGATAAGAATCTTCGTCATTTGAATGAAACCAAAGTGGAAGCACAGCGTGAGCTGGAAGCACTGGTTCAGGCACTCCAAGCGGATGCCGGTCTGTTGACTGAAGATCAACTTGCAGCACTGCAAACTGCGCAAGCACAACTTGAAACTCAGCTTCAGGGTTCAGATATCAAAGCGATTGAATCTGCCGTTGAACAGCTTAAAATACATAGTGATGCTTTTGCAGCAGCACGTATGAATCAACATATTGATGCAGCTCTTAAGGGCACTAAACTCGACGACTGGTCAAACTCAAACTAATTTAAGGTAACGACTATGCCACGTATTAAAGTTCTTCCACATGCGCAGATTTGCCCCGAAGGTGCTGAGTTTGAAGTCGAACAAAATGCCAATCTTTGCGAAAGCCTGCTAAAAAATGGCATTAAAATCGAACATGCTTGCGATATGTCAGCAGCGTGTACCACCTGCCATGTAGTGGTACGCAAAGGTTTTGACAGCCTGGAAGAAATGGATGATGTTGAAGCTGACTTACTCGATCGTGCCTGGGGTTTAGAACCTGATTCACGTCTTTCTTGTCAGGTTAAACTGGACGATGAAGATCTGGAAATTGAAATTCCAAAATACACCATTAACCATGCGTCAGAAAATCACTAAGATTTTCGTTGCAGGCTAAAATAAAAAACCACGCTCATGCGTGGTTTTTTCTCTTTATAAGAAACAATTAAAGTAAATTTACATGAACTTTAAATGTGTTCAATTACTTCATCCTCAAGCTTCAATTTGACAATACCTTGTGAATTGGTCATTTTCTGCTGAGTTTCAATGCGTTTAATCATTTTTTCTAGTACATGAATCAGCTCAGGATATTCAAAGTTTTGCACTTCATCCAGATTCAGCAATAAATGAAAGCCCTTATATTCATAATCGAACCAGCGCTGATACTCGACTTTCTGAGACGCATATTTTTCCATGACCTGCCAGGTTCTTACATGTGCTTTAATGCCTTTCAAGAATATCGGCTTTTTCGGTGCACAAAGATAATCATCTTTGATCAGATTATGAGTATCTTCCGAAATCAGGATTTCATCGACTTCCGCTGCACTTTGCAAACGCGCTGCCAGATTGGCATCACGTCCTACAATGGTATAAGCCATACGATGCGTAGCCCCATAATTCCCTACGTGGCAATAACCGGTTGAAATCCCCATGCGGATATGCAGTGGCGGATAACCCATTTTAATCCAGCGTTCCCGCAGCAATTTCATTTGCTGACGCATCGCCAATGCCATTTCCATACAGTTCTTAGCATCCTGTTCCACACCTTCGGAGTTCGGATCACCAAAGAAAATCAGGATGGCATCACCCATGAATTTATCGACAGTCGCTTCATAATTTTTAGCGATTTCGGTCATATGCCGAAGATAGTCATTCAACAGGAATGCTAAATCATCTGGAATCAGAGTTTCAGATAGCTCTGTAAAGCCTTGAATATCAGAGAAAAAGATCGTCAACTTTTTACGTTTATATTCAATTTTGGCTTCAGATTCACCTTTCATAATGGATTGCCATAACTGCACGGGCGCATAGCGACTCAGCTGATTGGCAAATTCCATATAACGGTTCATCTGTTCGAAATAATGGTCTTTTTTCTGGGTCATGTATTGCACACGACCACTTTGATAAAAACTTCCGACACCAAAATAGGTAATCAGACAGATAAAGCCTAAAACGGTCAACTCACTGCTGGTCGGTTCGAAATAATTATTAAACCCAAAGACCAGAATATTGGCCAGATAAAAAAGCGTAATCCCGATCAGGCTGGCTAGAGATGCCATCATAAATGAAATTTTATTGCTGATCGCGGTATAGAGCACTGCGACCAGACCCAGCAAGGACAAGACCAAGTCCAGATGCACGGCCGCCAAAACCACCGAAATGACAATGACATCAATCAGGAAAAGAATATTACGCCGGATGTGATAATCATGACGATAGATCAGCCAGCGAGATAGTTTCGGTGTAATTAGCAAAACCAGAAACAAAAAAAATGGAACAAAAAGCTGATACTGGGTATCTGGTTCAGTGTAATGAAAGACGACCAGAACCACAGACAGCATGATGTATCCCATCATGCGATGGAAATACTCAAACTGATGGGGTTCTTTTTGAATCCAGTCGTCTAATTGCACTCACTCCCTCCCTGAAGTCCGCAACTGTTCATGGTTCTCGGAATGCCTTGGCTGATTAGTCCATGCGCCAGTCAAATGGCATGTCGCCCTGACCACGTAAAGCCAGCATTAAGGTTTGACGCATATGTGCCAACACTTCACTGCTATAAGGAACAGCAGGTGTACCCCAAACAGGCTTCGGCCATGCAACGTCGTTCTGATAACGAACTACATGATGAAAATGCAATTGCGGCACCATATTACCCAGCGCTGCTACATTCATTTTATCTGCACGGAAAACACGTGCCAGCTGGCTTGATAACCAGCTTGACTCTCTTAAAAACTGCTCTTGGTCAGCTTGACTCAATTCATATAATTCAGAGACACCCGGCACACGTGGAATCAGAATGAGCCAGGGAAATTGCATATCATTCATCAAACGACATGTTGACAAAGGAAAGTCGCCTACAAAAAACGTATCTTGAGCAAGTTGTGGATGCAAACTAAACATATCTTTATAAATGATGCAAAATTAGAATGATGGCTAATACTAACATATCCAACTGAAGCTGAATATTGAAAGCAATGTGTTTAAAGACAAATTCTCATGATTTGTTGCGAAGCACATCACAACAATTACTGTAAACAATTCATTAAAAAAATCAAGCCTGTTGTTCCTGCAAACTTCATTGGAAAATGAAATCCAAACTGAATTTTCAGGCTGATTTAATCGAATAAAATCAGTGCAATTCTTTAAGCAGACTGTCCAGTAAATCCTGTATAAACTGAATCCGCTTTTGATAGTCTTCCAGCATGACCATGACTTTTAGACGTTGACCGCCATCCATCCGGAAATAGGTCGGATGTTTCTGCATCATCTGGATAATCGTCATGGCTTGAACCGGAGTATCCGGTGCAAATTCAATATGCCCACCCTGACTGCTGATATCAATTTTAGTAATACCAAGCTGCTCGGCTTTCAATCGAATCTGATGTACAGCAAAGAGCTGTTTGACCGGTTGCGGCGGTATACCAAAACGATCGATCAATTCCATCCGGATATTGTCCAGTTTTTCCTGGGTATCAGTATTACTGATGCGTTTATAGAACAACAGACGTTGATGCACATCACCCAGATATTCATCTGGAATCAACGCTGGCATATGCAGGGTAATTTCGGCAGTCAATGACAATGGTGCATCGAAGTTTGGCGTTTTGCCTTTTTGAATGGCTTTGGTGGCTTTTTCCAGCATTTCCATATACAGGCTATAACCAATAGCCTGCATCGAACCACTCTGCTGCTCACCTAGTAACTCACCTGCGCCGCGAATTTCCAGATCTTCGGTTGCCAGCATAAAACCGGCACCCAAGGTCGAAGCACGCTGAATGGCATCCAGACGTTTTTCTGCATCACCTTTTAAGGCTTTTAAAGACGGCACCATTAAGTAGGCATAAGCCTGATGGTGTGAGCGTCCTACACGTCCGCGTAGCTGATGTAATTGTGCCAGGCCCAGCTTGTCAGCACGTTCAATCAGAATGGTATTGGCATTCGGAACATCAATCCCGGTTTCAATAATGGTCGAACATACCAGAACATTGTATTCCTTGTGATAGAACTGCTGCATCACCTGCTCCAGTTCACGTTCACGCATCTGCCCGTGGGCCACAATCACCCGCGCTTCCGGCACCAGTTTACGGATATGCTCGGCGGCACGATCGATTGTATCAACTTCATTATGCAGAAAATAAACCTGACCACCGCGCAGCAATTCACGCAGAATCGCTTCTTTAATGGTGTCATCGGTATGTTCCTGCACAAAGGTTTTCACCGCAAGACGGCGTGCCGGCGGTGTGGCGATAATCGACAGATCACGCATGCCACTAAAGGCCATATTCAGTGTCCGTGGAATTGGAGTTGCAGTCAGTGTCAGCATGTCGACATCGGCACGCATCGCCTTGATTCGTTCCTTGTCGCGCACCCCGAAACGATGCTCTTCATCGACAATCATCAAGCCAAGATTCTTAAACTGAACATTTTCCTGCAAAATCTTATGTGTACCAATCACAATATCGACTTTACCTTCAATCAGGTCGTCAATGGTCTTGGTATGTGCTTTGGAAGAGCCGAAACGTGACAGCACTTCAATCCGGACTGGCCAGTCGGCGAAGCGGTCTTTGAATGAATCATAATGCTGCTGTGCCAGCAAAGTGGTCGGTACCAGAATCGCCACCTGCCGGTTATTCTGTACTGCAACAAATGCGGCACGCATTGCGACTTCTGTTTTACCAAACCCGACATCACCACACACCAGACGATCCATCGGCTTGGCCTGCTGCATGTCATGCAACGTCGCTTCAATCGCATTGGCCTGATCCAGTGTTTCTTCATAGGCAAAGCCACTGGCAAATTGCATATACAGGCTTTGATCGATTTCAAAACTGATCCCGGGCTTGGAAGAACGCCGTGCCTGAATATGCAGCAATTCGGCCGCGACATCGTGAATCTGTTCCAGCGCTTTACGTTTGGCTTTATTCCATGCGTCCGTACCCAGTTTATGCAAAGGTGCCAGATCCGGATCACCACCACTGTACCGGCTGATTAAGTGTAGATTGGTCACCGGCACATAGACTTTGGCGGCATCCGCATAATCCAGCTGCAAAAATTCGTGATCCTGATCATCAATACTTAGGGTGACCAGACCGGCATAACGTCCGACCCCATAATCGATATGTACCACAGGCGCGCCCATGGTCAGCTCAGTTAGACTTCGGATCAGAAACTCTTCGGAAACTTCCTGTTGACGTTTGCGACGGCGCTGTACCACGCGATGTTCATACAGCTGATTTTCAGAAATTACGCTGACACGATCGGTCAATACCAGACCACGCTCTAAAGGCGCATTGGTAATGGCAATTGCATACAGAGATTGAATAAAACTATCAAAATTTTCAACCGTGGGGATATCACCCAGACTTGGCCTTAAGGCATCTTTAAGACTTTCCCGGCGTCCAGCACTTTCAGCCACTAGCAATACCGGATGATTAGCCTGATCAATATATTTTTTGATTTCATGAAACGGTTTTTCACGTTTCGGATCTACGGGCAGACGCGGTGGCAACTGGGTATCAAGATTCAATACCCCAGCTTTTTGATCAAAAGATGTTTGTGCGGCAATGATGCGTGCAAACTGGTTCAGCTGCTCCAGCACCTGATTGGTCTGAAAAAACAGGCTTTCAGGCGGCATGATCGGTTGGTCGACATTGTGGCGACGATCTTCATAACGGCGCACCACATCTTGCCAAAACTGGCTGAGACTTTCGTCCAGAGCCTTATCTGTAATGACAATGCCATTCTTCGGTAGGTACGAAATCAGTGAACTTTGGCCTTGCATGGCTTCCGCGCTGAAAAACAAGGGCAAATAAAACTCGATTCCCGGCGAGACTATGCCATCCATCACATCCTGATAGATCGGGTTTTTTTTTGGATTCGCGGTCGGGAAAAATTCGGCATAGCGGTCACGGAAAGTGGCACGACCTTCCTTGAGCGGAAATTCCTGTGCCGGCAATACGGTAAACTGCTGCAAACTTTGCGTGGTGCGCTGAGTTTCGGCATCGAAAAATTTCAGGCTTTCAATTTCATCATCAAACAGGTCAATCCGAATCGGTGCTTCCTGTCCCGATGCGTAGATATCCATGATACTGCCGCGTACCGCGAATTCACCTGGATCATAGACGGTATCGACCAGATGATAACCGGCCTGAATCAACTTTTTCTTTTGTTGTTCCAGATCAAATTTCTGACCGACATGAATATCGAAATGCTCACCCAGAATCCATGAGGTCGGCGCCACACGTTGTGCCAAAGTTGAGGCGGACAGCAACAGTACGCCAGTTTTTGGCATATTGGATAAGATTGCCAGACGTTCCGAGACAATATCCTGATGGGGGGAGAGACGGTCATAAGGCAAGATTTCCCAATCTGGAAAAATCGTGGGTTTAACCCCATAAAATTCCAGTTCACTTTCCAGTTGACCCAAATGCTGATTATTACGTGCAATCACGATAAATAAACGCGATTGCTGCTGCACGATTTCTTTGAGCAACAATGCCGTCGAGGAACCTTGCAGATTGCCTAACCAGCGTTTCTCGCCTGCTTTGAGTTGTGGTAAATTGAGTTGGGAAATTTCTTGTTGGAACATGGATATAGCTTTAAAGTCTAAATAACCTGAGGCTTATACTAGCACGATGATCTCAGGATATTTTGTTATTTTTATGCAGTCTTGCCACATCCATACGCTTCGATTTCAAGCCACTTTTAACACTTATTTTTTCTCTCGCAGAAAGTTACGATAATAATGGCGAATTCAAACATGAGGTGCGACAGTTTGAAAAGTCTTATGATAATCAACAAGCTGAGCAAATTTCTCTAATGGTGTAAGCCAATCTAACGCTATTCTAGGACGAGTATTCAGTGACATGGCAACTTGATTTAAATAATGCTGATCTGCCTGATTTAAATCAATCCCTTTAGGTAAATATTGCCTAATTAAACCATTCATATTTTCGCATGTGCCTTTTTGCCAGGGTGAATGTGGGTCACAGAAATATACATCTATGCCTAAATCTTCTTCAAGTATTTTATGTTCTGCCATCTCGCGTCCACGGTCATAGGTCAACGTTTTACGCAGTTCTGCAGGTAAATATTTCAGAGCTTCAGTTAAAGCCTTGCGCACTGATTCTGCCTTTGCATCAGGTAATGTTGCCAAGATACAGAGCCGTGTATTTCGTTCAATAAGTGTTGCTATCGAACTTTTATTGTCTTTACCTTTAATTAAATCAGCTTCCCAATGACCCGGTATTTTTCTTTCTTGAACTTCGGCTGGGCGCTCATGAATAGTTTTAATATCCTGTAATATAGAATCTTTTTTAGGTTCACCGTTAGCTTTTCGCTTTTTATTTTCATGACGCAGACAGGATAATAAGTCTTTTTTCAACTCACCCTTTGGTAATGCTCGTATCGTTGAATAAATCGTTGTATGGCTTACATTCATTGTTTGATCCAAATCAGGAAATGTCTTTAAACGCTTTGCTATTTGCTGAGGAGACCATAAACAACGGATCGCTTCAACAATAAATTTCCAGAGGATTGAATCGATTTTGAGTTTTCTGTGACCACGTCTACGTCTAGCGAAGGTGTTATCAGAAGCATATTGAGCTTGATAAACGTCATTGATGCTATTTCTTTTAAGCTCACGATAGATCGTACTAGGATGTCTTTTAATGAGTTCAGCAAATTTTCTGGCTGAAAAGCCTTCTTTTCTTGACTCAAGCATTAATGCAGTACGATCTTCAAAGTTAAGATGATGGTATGACAATTTTATATACTCCATAAACCCTTTAAATTAATTAGGTGGTTTATGTCGCACTTCAAGTTTTACTCTGCCAATCATTTAACTTCTTGAGGATCATTTTAAATTGCAGCAGGTTCTCTTCGGTATTTCCCAAAGTCACATTAAAACGCTGATGGGCAATTTCCAGATCAATCTTTTCATTGATCAGCATCGCGGTGTCGTATAAAGCTTTTAAATCATCAAACTGTTTTAGACGGCGATTGGACAAATATTCTAAGCGTGTGGTCAGTTCCTGATTTAAATCAATGCCATCCACGATATAACCTGTGCCTTCGACATGCTGGATATTCTGCTCGTCTAAATATAGCTGTGCAGCAGTCGGTTTATTAGTTTTAAATAATGCACTGATTTTATCAAACATCGCCATTTACCCAGCCAAATAAAGTTCAGACCCTAGTCTAGATGAAAATGCCTCAAATCCACATATCGAACTTGAGGCAAATTGTCAAAATCACAACGATCAGTTGATTTGAGCTGTTTCAAGACAATTTATGCTATCAAGAAACCTGTTCGAGCTGACTCTCTGCTACAGGTATTTCAGACACCAGATTTTCAAATGCAAAAATCTCTTCTAATTGCGCTTCACTCAATAAGCCTAACTCTAATACCACCTGTGGCACGGTTTTATTTTCCCACATACATTGTTTGCCGATTTCATCACACTTGGCATGTCCCAGAATCGGTTCAAGCAAGGTCACAATCCCGACACTGCGCATGACGGAACTTAAGCAAATCTGTTCATTGGCCTGAATACCAGCAATACATTTCTGATTCAGGGTTTGCATGCCTTGGGTCAATAATTGAATTGATTCATTCATCGCCACGGCAATCACAGGTTCCATGACATTCAATTGTAACTGCCCGGCTTCCGCAGCCATAGTAATGGTTAAGTCATTACCAATCACCCGGAATGCAATCTGATTCACAACTTCTGGAATTACCGGATTGATTTTTGCCGGCATGATCGAAGAACCTGCCTGTAACTCAGGTAAGCGAATTTCAGCTAACCCTGTACGCGGCCCCGAGCTGAGCAAGCGCAAGTCATTACAGATTTTGGACAATTTCACTGCCAGACGTTTTAAACTGCTCGACAAGATAATAAAGACGCCACAATCGCTGGTCGCCTCGACATAATCTGCTGCACCTTTTAAAGGTAAACCTGTCAGGTGCGCCAAGATTTCCACCACCCGCTTGGCATAGCCCGGCGGTGTATTCACCCCGGTCCCAATGGCGGTGGCGCCTAAATTGACTTCCAGCAATAACTGTCGCATCTGTCCAATCAGCTTCAGGTCTTCTTTTAATAAGGTGGCAAATGCCCGGAATTCCTGTTCCATGGTCATCGGCACGGCATCTTGTAACTGGGTACGTCCCATCTTGATGACATATTCAAATTCGGCAGCTTTATGATCGATACAGTCAATCAATGCTTTAAGCACGCTCAATAACTCATCCAGACTGCTATAGGTCGCCAGACGCAAAGCCGTTGGATAGACATCATTGGTCGATTGCGAGGTATTGACGTGATCATTCGGATGCAGAATGTGATAATCACCTTTCTGATGGCCCGACATTTCTAGGGCAATATTGGCAATCACCTCATTGGTATTCATATTGATGGAGGTTCCGGCACCGCCCTGATAAGGATCGAGTGGAAATGCCGTTTGCCACGCTTCCGGATGCTGAATCAATTCATCACAAGCTTTCTGAATGGCAGTACTGGTCTGCTCGGACAATTTTTGAAAGTGCAGATTGGCTTGTGCCGAAGCTTTTTTCACTTGGGCCAAAGCACGAATAAAGTGCGTTTGTTGCCCCACCGCCAATCCAGAAATCTTAAAATTTTCGATGGCACGTAAGGTATGAATCCCATAATAGCTATGCAACGGGATTTGTTTTTCCCCCAATAAATCACGTTCAATGCGGGTCGGTTCGATTTGAAGCATATTGTCCACTAAAAAATACTCTTGGCGATGCACCGTATTTGGTGTGACATTAATATGAGCAAACAAATACAGGCCTAATAGGAAGACTTTAACCTAGATTTGCTACGATTTATTACCAATACGCTAAAGCTGTGAGTTTTGTAAGATTGTGTAAGCAATTGGCTAAGATTCAAATATTTTCATTATTTATTCAAAATTTCCACTTTTCCCCTGAATTCGACGTCGTATTGCCTTTTATCCGCTCAAGTTATTCCTAATTCAATTTCAGTGAATTACTACTCTATTTACAATAGGTATACATAAAAGCTGTGTAATTTTTAAACCATGCTTGAATCACCTCCTTGCAATCTCAGTACAAAAAATCATCTTGGACGATGATTTCCATATTTACAGGATGACCTGCCCATGACTTCTTTAAACCCCACCCTGATTACTTTCATGTTTTATATTATCGCCATGATTGCAATCGGTTTATATGCTTATCGTGCCACCTCCAATTTTGACGAATATATTCTAGGTGGACGGAGTCTGGGCAGTGTCGTCACTGCACTTTCGGCGGGCGCATCGGATATGAGTGGCTGGCTGTTGATGGGTCTTCCAGGAGCCATTTACTTGTCTGGTCTGTCAGAAGTCTGGATTGCGATCGGTTTGATTATCGGTGCATGGCTGAACTGGTTACTCGTGGCAGGTCGACTGCGCGCCCATACTGAATATCAGAACAATGCTCTAACCTTGCCGGATTATTTCACTAGCCGTTTTTCCGATCGTAAACGTATTTTACGGGTCTTGTCTGCCTTGGTGATTCTGGTGTTCTTTGCAATTTATTGTGCCTCAGGCATGGTCGCAGGTGCACGACTGTTTGAAAGCCTGTTTGGCTGGGATTACACCACAGCGCTTGTGATTGGTGCGATGGCGACGATTCTTTATGTTTGTATTGGTGGCTTTTTGGCGATCAGCTGGACAGATACATTCCAAGCCGGTTTGATGATTTTTGCCTTATTGCTGACTCCGATCATTACCTTCTTGGCTCTGGGCGACAACAGCCAGCAAGTGAGTGTCATCCTTGAATCGGCTCGCCCACATGCTTCAAGCATGCTTGAAGGTTTAAGCACCGTTGCGATTATTTCCAGTCTGGCTTGGGGCTTGGGTTATTTTGGTCAGCCGCATATTCTGGTGCGTTTTATGGCAGCAGATTCGGTCAAAACCATTCCTGCTGCACGCCGTATTGGCATGACCTGGATGATTCTATGCCTAGGCGGTGCAGTGGCTGCCGGTTATATCGGTATTGCCTACTTCAGTGTCAATCCCGCATTGGCTTCGGTGGTGAATCAAAACCCTGAAACGGTATTTATGGAGTTGACCAAAATCCTGTTTAATCCATGGATTGCCGGAATCATTCTGGCTGCTATCTTGGCGGCAATTATGAGCACCTTGAGCTGTCAGCTTCTGGTCTGCTCAACCACCCTGACCGAAGATTTATATAAGAGTTTCCTGCGTAAAAATGCTTCACAAAAAGAACTGATCTGGGTCGGTCGCGGCATGGTCTTGGTGATTGCCCTAATTGCCATTTCACTGGCGATTAATCCGAACAGTAAGGTTTTGGGTCTGGTGGCTTATGCCTGGGCGGGCTTTGGTGCTGCATTTGGCCCGCTGATTATCTTGTCGCTATTCTGGAAACGAATGACCCTCAACGGCGCAATTGTGGGTATGGTGGTTGGTGCCATGACTGTAATTGTCTGGAAAAATTATATGGGTGATACCGGTCTGTATGAGATCATTCCAGGCTTTATTCTGGCCACCCTCAGCATTATCATCGTCAGCCTGCTGGATAAAGCACCGAGTGCTGATGTGGTCAAACGCTTTGAAATGGCTAAAGCCGAGTATCAAAAAGAAATGGCAGAAATGAAAAAATAATCACCTTTTTTCTTGCACATAAAAGGGACTTAATCGTCCCTTTTATGTTTCTTAGATTCACAAATGAAGTTCTTGAAAATTACTTGGCTTTTCCCGGCATTTTCAGATGGATCTGCTGACTTTCTTTAATCACTTCCATCACCGGATAACTGCGCGTTTCTTTAATTCCGGGCAATTGCCACAAGATCTGACCAGAGATTTTCCGGAACTCATCCATATTGGCACAGCGGATTTTTACCACGAAATCAAACCCGCCACTGATCATATGACACTCGATAATTTCAGGAATCTGCCGCACAGCATGGGAAAATTCATCTAAAACATTCGGCGTGGTTTTATCCAATAAAATTTCAACAAAGACCACAAAACCATTATTCAACATGACTGGATTGAGGCGCGCTTCATAGCCCACAATAAAACCTTCCCGGGTCAGCTTTTGTACACGCGCCAAGGCTGCTGTAGGCGACAAATTGACCAGTTCAGCCAGTTTGATATTGGATAGCTTGGCATCGGATTGCAATAAACCCAGTATACGAATATCTATACGGTCAAGGTTCAAATAAGGACTTGGCATTAGAATTATTCTCTAAAAAAAGCGAAAACTATAGTGAGATATTCGTCAAATATTCTGTGATTATAGATTAAAACTCATTCACCTCAAAGAACTGATTGACGCAGTACAGGAAGTCACTATGCCAACCACTCTCCGCCCAGATTCAATTTTAGATTCAGCCCAGCACTCAAATTATATTGCTGAATTTAAACACAAAAACCAATACGAAGAACGTATTAATACGGTATGGCGTCGTGCAGAAACTGAATGCGTCGAAGAGTTATTGGCCCATAGTGAAATTTCTTCCGAGATGAGTGACAAGATTCAGGCGCTTGCCTTTGATCTCGCACATTCCTTACGTGAACGCAAAAGTTCCACTGGGAAAGCCGGTATTGTCCAAGGCTTATTGCAGGAATTTTCTTTATCTTCTCAGGAAGGCATTGCCCTGATGTGTCTGGCAGAAGCCTTACTGCGGATTCCGGACAAAGCCACACGTGACTTGCTGATCCGTGACAAAATCAATCAAGGTAACTGGAAAGAACATTTGGGCCAGAGCCAATTGATGTTTGTGAATGCAGCAGCCTGGGGACTGATGCTGACCGGCAAGCTGATGGAAACCCCACAGCAAAAAAGCCTGTCTAGCTTATTGACCGGTCTTTTGGCACGCAGTGGCCGCGGGATTATCCGTAAGGCTGTCGATGTTGCCATGCGCATGATGGGCGAGCAGTTTGTCACGGGTGAAACCATTGATGAAGCCCTGAAAAATGCCGAACCGTTGGAAGAAAAAGGCTTTCGCTATTCCTATGACATGCTGGGTGAAGCAGCACTGACCGATCCGGATGCTGAACGTTATTATCAGGATTATCAGCAAGCCATTCATGCCATTGGTCAATCTTCGCAGGATAAGGATGTTTATGACGGGCCTGGCATTTCTATCAAACTCTCTGCGCTGCACCCCCGTTATCAGCGTTCGCAAATGGATCGCGTGCATGATGAGCTCTATGCAAAAGTACTGAAACTCGCGGTCTTGGCCAAGCAATACAATATTGGTTTAAATATCGATGCTGAAGAAAGTGATCGCCTTGAGATTTCACTTGAACTGTTAGAACGCCTGTGTTTTGAACCACAATTACAGGACTGGAAAGGCATTGGCTTTGTGATTCAGGCCTATCAGAAACGCTGCTTCTATGTAGTGGATTACATCATTGATCTGGCGAAGCGCAGCCAGAAACGCTTGATGATTCGTCTGGTCAAAGGCGCATATTGGGACAGCGAAATCAAGAAAGCCCAAATTGATGGAATGTCAGATTATCCGGTATTTACTCGTAAGGTGCATACGGATCTGTCTTATATTGCTTGTGCGCGTAAGCTGTTGGCTGAACCGGATTATATCTACCCACAATTTGCCACTCACAATGCACAAACGGTAGCGACGATCTATCAGCTGGCACAACCTGAGCAGTATTATGCCGGCCAATATGAGTTCCAATGTCTGCATGGCATGGGCGAACCACTGTATGAAAATGTCGTGGGCGATCCATCGAAAAATAAACTCGGTGTACCATGCCGGATCTATGCGCCAGTCGGCAATCATGAAACCTTGCTGGCTTATCTGGTGCGCCGCTTACTGGAAAATGGTGCCAATACCTCCTTCGTCAATCGTATTGCTGACAAAACCTTGAAAATTGAAGATTTGATTGAAAATCCACAGCAAACCATTTTAAAGGCGTCAAAACAGGAAAGCGTATTGGGTGCCAAGCATCCGCATATTCCCTATCCGCAAGATCTTTATGCCGATGAACGATTGAACTCTTCAGGACTCGATTTGGCCAATGATGCTGAACTCAGTATTTTAAATGAAGTCGCATCCAGTCTGGCAAATACGCAATTTCAGTCAGCTGCTATGGGAACGGCATTTAGCAGCGTGGATACGCCCCATGCAGTTCCAGTGATCAATCCAGCACACCATCAGGATGTGGTCGGCACAGTCTATGAAGCAACTTCTGAACAGGCTGAAATTGCACTCACTCAAGCAGTTAATGCACAAAGTTTCTGGGCCAATCTGCCAAAAAATGAGCGTGCTGCCTGCCTGAATAAAGCCGCAGAACTGATGGAACAGCGTTTGCTTCCGCTCATGGTTCTTCTTTCTCGCGAAGCAGGTAAAACCTATGCCAATGCGATTGCCGAAGTACGTGAGGCGGTAGATTTCTTGCGTTACTATGCAGCTCAAGTTTTGGATCTCAGTGACAATGTACAGATCCAGCCTTTAGGTACTGTACTATGTATCAGTCCATGGAACTTCCCGCTGGCGATTTTTACCGGTCAGATTTCAGCAGCGCTGGTCGCTGGCAATACCGTGATTGCCAAACCGGCTGAACAAACACCGCTCATTGCAGCACAAGCCGTACAGATTTTATGGGAAGCCGGCATTCCGCAGGATGTGTTACAGCTATTGCCGGGCCGTGGTGAAACCATTGGTGCACAGCTCAGTGCAGATCCACGTATTCAGGGCATCATGTTTACCGGTTCCACCGAGGTCGCCCAAATTCTACAAAAAACCGTGGCAGAACGAATAAACCAGTTTGGAGAAAGCGTCACCCTGATTGCTGAAACTGGTGGTCAAAATGCCATGATTGTGGATTCATCTGCATTGACTGAACAGGTGGTGTTGGATGTTGTGAGCTCTGCCTATGACAGTGCCGGTCAGCGCTGTTCTGCCCTGCGTGTCCTCTGTGTTCAGGAAGATAATCTGGAGGCCGTACGCAGCATGCTCAAAGGTGCGATGCAACAGTTGCGCGTTGGCAATCCGGTCTTGCTGAAAACCGATATTGGTCCAGTGATTGATGCAGAAGCCCAGCAAAATATCCAAAAGCATATCGAGCAGATGCGCAGCAAAGGTCATACAGTTCATCAGTTGATGTTTAATCAGGACCAGACTGAATTAACTCCAGGAACATTCATTGCACCAACCCTGATTGAACTTCCAAATCTGGATGATCTGGAACGTGAAGTGTTTGGCCCGGTACTGCATCTGATCAGCTATAAATATGGCGAACTGGAACAGTTGTTAGATCAGATCAACAGCAAGGGTTATGGCCTGACCATGGGCTTGCACACGCGTATTGATGAAACCATGCAAACCGTGATTGCACGAGCGGAAGTCGGCAACCTGTATATCAACCGCAATATCGTTGGTGCGGTCGTGGGCGTCCAGCCTTTTGGTGGTGAAGGTCTGTCCGGCACCGGCCCGAAAGCGGGTGGCCCGTTGTATATCTATCGTTTAATGCATCAAGTATCCGAGAAAAAACTGGCTCAGCCTTATGCAGCTCAAGCTGAGCCAGCACTTGTTGAACATAAACTTGTTCAGGAGTTTAAAGCCTGGGTAGCTAAAACTTTCCCAACTTTATCTTTAAAAGCGCCTATGCAAATTGCGACTGGTCAAAGCTTTAGCCTGCAAGGCCCAACTGGCGAGGAAAATCAATACATGATCTTGCCACGTGAAAGCGTTCTCTCGTTAGCACATAGGGATCAAGACCAGATTCAGCAAATTCTGGCGATTTTATCGGTTGGCAGTCGTCCTGCGGTACTGGCAAACAATACTTTTATTCTGAAATATTTACCAACCATGCCAGCCGCGGTTAGCAAGCAATTTAAAGTGGTCCGGGATATTGAAACAGGTGTATTTGAGGCCGTCCTGCATCATGGTGACACTACTGAACTGATTGACTTGCAGAAACGCATTGCAACACGCCAAGGTCCAATTATTGGTATCACCCATTTAAGTTCGGGCAACTATGATATTCCGGTCGAGCGATTTGTGATTGAACGCGCGATCAGTATCAATACGGCGGCGGCAGGCGGCAATGCCAGCTTGATGACGATGGATAATCTCTAAATCAGTCCAATCATCTCAGCATTTTTAGCTTAAATCTTTCCTCTTTATGGCCAAACCTCTCTCCTCAGAAGGTTTGGTCTTTTTTATGCAGCTTTTAAAGCGGCTTGACTACAATAGGCTTAGGCAGATCGGCAATTTTTTGCTACCATTTGCGCTTTAAAATATTTGCGATTTCTTACTGCATATGACTTCATCTTATCAGCAACAACTTGAAGCCAAAATTGAACGCATCAGCGCTCAGTTTGCCGAATATCAACCACCTGCTTTAGAAGTATTCCAGTCTCCTGAAAAATATTTCCGCATGCGTGCTGAATTCCGGATCTGGCATACTGAAGATGATCTGTTTTATGCCATGTTCGAACGTGACGAGAACAACAATAAAAAAGTCATTCGTATTGATGAATTTCCAATTGCAGACCGCAGCATTAATGACTTGATGCCACAATTACTTGAAGCATTCAAGGCAGATGCCAATCTGGGTCATCGTCTATTTGAAGTCCATTTTCTGGCGACTTTAAGTGGCCAAGTCCTAGTTTCCCTGATTTATCACCGCAAGCTGGATGAAAGCTGGGAACCTGCAGCAAAAGCACTGGCGGAAAAACTGAATATTAAACTGATTGGCCGAAGCCGTGGCCAGAAATTCGTCCTGACTGATGAATATGTGGTGGAAGAACTGTCTGTTTTTGATCGTCACTATAAATATAAGCAGATCGAAAGCAGCTTCACCCAGCCCAATGCACAAGTTTGTCAAAAAATGCTGGAATGGGCATGTGATGCAGCGGAACAATCAGATAAAGATTTGCTGGAACTCTACTGTGGCAATGGGAACTTTACCCTGCCGCTTTCGACCAAATTCCGCCGTGTTTTGGCCACTGAATTAGCCAAATCTTCAGTTTATGCAGCTGAGTGGAATATTGAGCAGAACCAGATTGAAAATATTCAGGTTGCGCGTCTGTCTGCCGAAGAATTCACTCAAGCCTATAATGGCGAACGTGTTTTCCGTCGTTTGCAGGAAGCACAAATTGACATTTCGACTTATGATTTTGATACGGTATTTGTCGATCCACCGCGTGCTGGTATTGATGATGAAACGCTGAAACTGTTACAGCGTTTCCAGCGTATTATTTACATTTCTTGTAATCCAGATACCTTATATGACAATCTGAAACAGTTGTCTCAAACGCATAGAATCAGCAAGTTCGCCATGTTTGACCAGTTCCCGTATACACATCATGTTGAAACGGGTGTATTGTTGGAAAAAGTATAAAGAATTTGTTTCAATTTATTATATTGTTACAAAAATGGAGCTTTTTGAAGCTCCATTTTTTATACTATAAATCATGTATTTAATAATAAATATTGACTTGTACAGCAAGAAATATCGTTAGACCTTTAGGCTTCAATCGGAAATTTTCTAGCCTGACTGCTGCTTTTATCACATAGGTCCTATTGCTTTATTTATTTAATTGGCTATATTTCACTCTATGTTAGGTTGTTGTATGAAGGCTCTATGAGTTTTTGGCAAAAGTTGTTTTCTCATGAACAACACAATGAACACAAGAATCAAATTGCTTGTGTTGAAAATGATTGCTCTTGCAAGACAAATGAACAGCTTCTTGAAGCACTTTCTAAAGCTACTGATGAAGAAATCATCATCGGAATTAAAAAGGTTCTTGTATCTCGCGGCTATAGCCGCAAAGAACTGAATGAACTTCAGCACTTGCCATTGCAGTAATCGGCCAAGGTTACAGCCGTATAAAGAAAGCACTTGCGTAGTCAGGTGCTTTTTTTATGCTTGAAAGTTTAGTTTAAGGGTTTGGTCTTCTCTATTTCAGCATAGTTTATTAACTTCAACTTTAAAAGCTTCAGGGATCAGGCAGAAAATGTTGAATGACTTCCTTGATCCATGCTTGTGATTTTGCAGAAATTTTAGTACTTGCTTAGGCTATTTAAAACCTTTATCAGAAGAATATGTTCTAAATTCTGCTCTCTTCTAGCTCCTTTAAAACTTGGCTTAATAACTCTTCAATTCTGATCTGAAACTCAGGCAAGGCATCGATTAATTTAGCAAAACACAGTACACTTCCTATTAAACGACAATGCTTTTTTAAATGGCTTAATTCTGATATGCAACAGACTAAACGGTTTCCCATAGGCGCACATCTTATGGTTAAACATTTCGGTTATACCCATCATGGGATTTACGCCGGACGTGGTCGTGTCATTCATTATTCCGGCTTTGCGCATTTATTCAAGAAACGCCCGATTGAAATAACTTCTATTGAAAAATTCAGTCATGGCAAACCAATTCATATGCAACATTATGACTCGGCAAAATATAAAGGTCGTAAAGTGGTGCGCCGCATGCGGTCCAGAATGCATGAAAACAACTATCATCTGATTATTAATAATTGCGAACATTTGTGTACCTGGGCGATTACCGGTGTGGAAAGTAGCCCGCAAGTAATTTATATGATGAATCGCCTGACCACGATTGGTTATATCAGCTCGATGATGAGTTTTATGAACAGCATGTTCCTGACCCTGACCACGACCAGTTTCGCATTGGCGCTGTACATCAAGAAAAAACTCAGAGATAAAGCCAATCTGCGTTTGCAACAATACCGTGAATTGCAAGATCAGGCTAAAACCAAAGTGTCAGACCTGACCAATCTTAAACATCGTTAATTTAAAGCTCAGCCTGCCGATGATTTTTTGTGAGCAAGAAATTTTAAGTTCGTGTTTTACATTTTGATGATGTTGATAAGGAATCAAGTCAAATAGCCTTTTCTGGCTTGAATTGCCTCAGGTAGTGCTTTACCTAAAGAACTTAGGGTTTCCCGCTCGACCAGTCGCACAATTGAATCTAGCGGCAGATCGTTGTCCTGCAAGCCAAAGGGCTCTTCCAGTTCCGCACTGAGTTCATCCAGCCCGAGTAGCATATAGGCAATCAATCCAACCAGAATTGGTGTCCACAGGCCTAAATTTGCCTGCAAACTGAAAGGCAGGATAAAGCAAAAAGAATAAACCGCACGATGTAACAATACCGAATAAGAAAATGGTAATGGCGTGGACAAAATCCGGTCACAACCAGCCTGAATATCTCCCAAAGCCACAGTGTGCTGATTCAGGTTATTATAAATAATATCGCTGATCTTGCCCTGCTTATATTGCTGCACCAGCTCTTTTTGCATCTGTTCCAGCACCCATTGGGATGGATTGATTTGCATGGGCAATTGCTCAAATGACTTGGGTTCAAAACCGGCAGTGGCTTCATAAGCCTGAATACTGGGCGTTTGCTGTCTCAGCCGATCACGTAATAGATGGGTAAACAGCATCATGCGATATAGCAAAACTTCACGGATTTGATCATCTAGCACATGGCTGTCACGGCATAAATGACGCGTGGTTGCAATCAACGCACCCCAAAGCTTGCGCCCTTCCCACCAGCGATCATAGCAGGCCGTATTTCTAAAACTCAGAAAGATCGAAAGAATGACACCAAAAATGGTAAAGCCAATTGCCGGGACAGCAGGAAGGCTCACGAAATGCGCCTGACTCAAATACACTAGTAAAGCGGAAATAAAAACCACCAAAACCAATGCGGGCAGCACCTTGGGCAGAATCGTTCCCTGCCAGGCAAACAGTAAGCCCAAACTATTATTCTTATCACGCACAATCATGCAATTTTCCCTGCTGTATTGAAAAAGCCCAACCAGAGTTGGGCTTTTTACATTCTGACTTAAACCAGCTTATTTGCCTGGTTTAAAGCTGTCCTTAAGATCCAGAATACGGTTGAATACCGGTTTTTCGCTGGAATGATCATATTGATCAGCCACAAAATAGCCTTCACGCTCAAACTGGAAACGGTCTTCCGGTTGTGCTTGTGCCAAAGCAGGCTCAATCACGGCCTGAACTACCTTCAATGATTCAGGGTTCAGGTTTGCCAAGAAGTCATCGCCCACCTCAGGATCAGATTCAGTAAACAGACGGTCGTAAATACGCACTTCCGCAGGAACGCCTTTTGTCGCAGATACCCAGTGAATCACGCCTTTCACCTTACGACCTTCAGGATTTTTACCTAAAGTTTCAGGATCAATCGAACATTTCAGCTCAACCACTTCACCATTTTCATCTTTAATGACTTCGTCACATTTGATGACATAGGCATGACGTAAACGAACTTCACCTCCTGGAATCAGACGTTTAAAGCCTTTTGGTGGCTCTTCTTCAAAGTCTTTACGGTCAATATACAGCTCAGTCGTCAATGGAATAACGCGCTCGCCCATATCGACATTCGGATGACGTGAATGGGTCAGGTCCATATCGGCTGGCAAGTTGGTTAAAGTCACTTTTAATGGATTTAACACAGCCATACCACGAGCGGCAGTATTTTCCAGAGACTGGCGAATACAGTATTCCAGCATAGCTACATCGACAATACTTCCATCAACTTTCGATACACCGACACGTTGACAGAAATCACGTAGACCTTCAGGTGTGAAACCACGACGACGCATACCGACTACAGTTGGCATACGTGGGTCATCCCAGCCCTGAACATAGCTACCTTCCACCAGTTTACGTAATTTACGTTTCGAGGTGATGGTATAGTCCACATTCAAACGGCTCGATTCATACTGACGTGGCACGGATGGTGATTTAACTTTTGCCACTACCCAATCATAGAACGGACGATGATCCTGGAATTCCAGGGTACAGAGTGAATGCGTAATGCCTTCAATCGCATCAGACAATGGATGCGCATAGTCATACATTGGATAAATTTTCCATTTATCGCCAGTCTGATGGTGTTCAGAATGCAGGATACGATACAGAATCGGATCACGCATATGCACGTTCGGTGAAGTCATATCAATCTTGGCACGTAATACAGCCTGACCTTCTGCATATTCACCGCTGCGCATTTTCTCAAAACGCTCCAGGTTTTCTGCAACCGTTGCATCGCGTTGTGGCGAGTTCTTGCCTGGCTCAACGAAATTACCGCGGTTTAAACGGATCTCTTCAGGGCTTTGCAAATCCACATAGGCATCGCCCTGCTCAATCAGCTGAACTGCCCAGGTATAAAGTTGATCGAAATAGCTTGATGCATAACGCGGCTCGCCTTCCCATTGGAAACCCAGCCATTTCACATCATTGGCAATACCATCCACATATTCCTGCTCTTCGGCATCCGGGTTGGTATCGTCAAAACGCAGGTTACACACACCTTTAAATTCTTCAGCAATTCCGAAGTTCAAGCAAATTGCTTTCACATGGCCAATATGTAAATAGCCATTCGGCTCAGGCGGAAAACGCGTCACCACCTGTTGAGTACGACCAGCGGCTAAATCATCGGTAATGACCTGACGTACAAAGTCCAAGCCCGGTTGTTGTTCTTGCTGCTGCACTGAATCGACTGCATTGTTCTTTTGGGTCGGGTTCTCGGGCAGAGATGTCACAACATCATTTGGCTTCATGATCAATCATTCACTTCTAAAGTTAAAAAGGGATTAACGAATATTTAATCGCACAGGTTGTACGCATATTCATTATCAAAGTTCCTTAGTTTAACTAGAGGTGAATAATCTCTCAACCGCTAACTATGGTATTTGATTTCAATTCACCCATTTTAAAAAATGAAAATACGGCGAGTTGCCTGAAACTAAAATATCAGTGCTTGTACAAGCAGTAAAATCATTAATTTACGCCAATTCAAAATAGGGTACCTGATAGGGCAATATCTGAAATGCCTTGATAAATCAACGTATAAATAAGGTATTATTTTTATGCTTTTAACAAAGAAAATAATGTTTTTACTTGCCTTGTCGAATGTAGTTTGCTTATGCTTCACTCATTCAGAAAAAACCATGGCACTCGTCCATGATCAGGAGATTACACAATGAGTTTTCCTCAAGTCGAATTAAACACCAATAAAGGTCGTATTGTTCTAGAACTCAATGCTGAAAAAGCACCTAAAACCGTAGCTAACTTTTTAGAATACGTACGTGACGGTTTTTATGACGGCGTAATTTTCCACCGTGTTATTGATGGTTTCATGATCCAAGGCGGCGGCATGGATGAAAACTTCAAAGAAAAAGCAACACGTGATGCAATCGAAAACGAAGCAGACAACGGCTTGACCAATGACGAAGGTACGATTGCAATGGCGCGTACTCAGGCACCGCACTCTGCTTCTGCTCAGTTCTTCATTAACGTGAAAAACAACTCATTCCTTAACCACTCTGGCAAAACTGCTCAAGGTTGGGGTTATGCCGTATTTGGTAAAGTCGTTGAAGGTATGGACGTTGTGAACGAAATCAAAAACGTACGTACTGGCAACCGTGGCTACCACGCTGACGTTCCTCTAGAAAACGTAGTAATCGAATCTGCAAAAATCATTTCTGAATAAAAAACGTCCTCTCCGTTCTTTTATGAGTTTTAAAGCAACACTTTAAAACAGTGTAATGGAAAATCCCTCATATGAATGAGGGATCTAGAGAGGAATAAAAGGAAAAGATTCGTGACCTATCTGTTTATCTCAGATTTACATTTGTCACCTGATCACCCTCGACTTGTTCGGGGGTTTTTAGATTTATTAACTGAATATCAAAATCAAAATACCCAATTGTATATTCTGGGTGACTGGTTCAATGCCTGGATTGGTGATGACTATACCTCTCCATGGCTGGACGAAATTGTCACTGCATTAAAACAGTTTACTCAGGCTGGGAATCAAGTCTATTTTCAGGCCGGCAACCGGGATTTTGTCTTAGGAAGTAAATTTTTAGCTCGATTTGGCGGGCAGCTTCTTCCCGAAATCGATCAGCTAATCATTGCCGGAACACATTTTCGCCTGGAACATGGCGATGCCCTATGTACCGATGACGTCTCCTATCAGCGTTTTAAAAAGATTATTCGTCATCCCTGGCTACTTGGCTTCTTAAGAAAAACCCCTCTCTCATTTCGAACCAGACTAGCCAACCGCTTTCGTCAACAAAGCCATCAGGCACAACAGTTTAAAAGCTATGAAGTGATGGACGTCAACCCACATGCAGTTGAGCTGGCATTACAGGATGTAGATGTACTAATCCATGGTCATACGCATCGCGCAGCCATTCATCAGTTAGCCCAGAAAAGAAGAATTGTACTAGGCGACTGGAAAGAAGACAGTGCAGAGATTCTGGAAATTCAGGAAGATCAAAGTTTTGATACCCTGAAACTAAAAAAGTGGCGATATTAATCAGCCACTTTTTACGATATTGATCTGCTTAACACAGACGATAAAGCTGGTTTACCCCAGTATAGAAACTTTTACCATCGAGATTGAACTGAAATTCCTCACCCGTTGGCAATTGAATCATTTTACCGACCTCAACCCAGATAAAACCGTCCATTGTATTTTGCTTGCGCTTTAATGGAACCAGTTTCACGTTAATTTCATTGCCATCAGCGGCAGTGGCAATATGCCATTCATTGATTTTGATCAAAATATTTACTCACACGATATGAGCTTTTTGTGACTATATGGAGAGAGATTAATAACAACCTAGTTTACATAATAGTTCTATGGTTAGTAGATCTTATTTGAGTTCAAATACTTGAACTAAAAAGTACATCACAATCAGCTTAAAATAATAATAGAAGCAAGAACAGTACTTGCTTGAAGTGCAGCCAGTGTAAGCTATTTATCCAGCAAAAGCAAAATTACATTGTAATGACAATAGAATGGGATTTTTAAGAACTTTTTTCATGCTTTGTTAATTATTAGGCTTTTGATTTTTATGATCTAAAATTCATTTTAACGTTACTTCATTTCCGTTGATAAACAAAACCTGTCTTTAAATACCTTAAAATCAATATTAGAGACATGAAACTCAGCCCGAGGTACAGCAAGTTCCACTCTCCCGTCTTTTGATAATTTAGGATCAAGAGAATAGCATTTAAGGCTACAAACAGTACGTGAATCATAAAAAAGGCTTGTTGCACTCGTCTAGTTTTTTGCTGACGTTGGTTCTCTAAGATGTTCTGCTGTTCTTGTAAAAATTGTTCTGCATCTTGAAGGTTCATTATGATTTTCTTATGGCTGAATGAATAGCTCATCTAAAGAATTTCCGGTTAAAAATAAACTAAAAATCTAAGCAAGCTATTCATTCAGAATCTCTTGTTGATTAATAACCGCTAGTCGGATTAATCACATTGATATCCTTTTTATATTTCCCCAATAGATCACGCAAGGAATTCATCAAAATACTGGTATCTACGCCCACTGCTACAAACTCAGTGCCAAGTTCGATATATTTTTGCGTCACTTCATGCTGGGTTGACAGAATTCCTGCAGCTTTGCCTGCAGAACGAATCCGCTGGATTGCATCAATTACAGCTTTTTGTACTTCAGGATGATTCGGATCACCTTGATAACCCATAGTGGCAGATAGATCAACGGCGCCAATAAACACGCCATCAATCCCGTCGATCTGAAGAATAGCATCCAGATTTTCAAGTCCTGTGACCGATTCAATCTGGATTAATAAACAGATTTCTTCATGTGCCGTCTGATAATAATTTGGAATGCTGTTCCAGCGGGTGGCACGTGCCAGTGCAGCACCAACGCCACGAATTCCTTCAGGCGGATAACGGACTGCCCTGACCATGAGTTCGGCCTGTTCCACGGTTTCTACCATCGGAATCAACAGCGTTTGTGCACCGATATCAAGGAGTTGCTTGATCAGTTGTACGCTACCAATGGGTGGTCGTACTACTGCTTGCGAGGGATAAGCAGCAATACTTTGCAGTTGCGACAAAGTCGTTCTCAAATCACTGGGTGCATGCTCACCATCAATCAGCAGCCAGTCATAACCTGCATTTGCCGCAATCTCGGTTCCATAGGCATCTGCCAATCCATAAGCCGATTTGCTGCTGGGTTTTCAGTTTGTGTTTAAAGTAATTGGTCACTTGCATCCGCTAACCTATTTGCATGTTGCTGGCGATGCCTCTTATTAAACGCTTCTCGCTTAAAAGTGCCAATAGACAAAAACTGGATTTTAATCTGATTTAACTCTAAGTTTTGCTTGAATCCAGCTCAAGATCATCTCAAAACAGGCTTTGCCTGATGCTTTTTTATTGTAATAATCAGGGGATGTGAAAAATGTATATATTTAAAACTTCTACTCGCTGTTTATTTAAAAAGATTGGAGTCCATTGATGGATTTACTCAAGATCACACAGACCCGCTATACCACTAAAGCCTATGATCCTAGCAAGAAAATCCCAGCAGAACAGTTTGAACGCTTGTTAGAAATTTTGCGTCTGGCACCCTCTTCGATCAATATTCAGCCTTGGCATTTTTTTATTGCCGATCATGATGCCGCCAAACAGCGCATTGCCAAAGCCTTGGTTGGTACTTATGCCTACAATGCACCCAAAGTTCTGGATTCTTCACATACCATTTTATTCTGCACCAAAGCCGACATTAATGAGTTGCATCTAGAAAACTTATTGAACCGCGATGATCTCAGTGGCCGTTTTAAAGATGAATCAGCCAAAGAAGGTCAGAAAAATACCCGTGCAGGTTATATTCATTATTATCGTAATGAAAAAGGTGATATTCAGCGTTGGGCTGAAAACCAGACCTTCATTGCACTCGGTCAAATGCTCTTGGCTGCCGGAATTGAAGGGGTTGATGCCACACCAATTGGCGGCTTTGACGGAGAGATGATTAGTGAAGAATTACAACTTGCAGAACAGGGTTTGATCCCTTCTGTATTGCTGACTTTAGGCTATCGCAGTGAAAATGATTTCAATGCCAAACTCCCTAAATCACGTCTTGCCGCTGAAGATATTTTCACCAAACTGTAAGGAATTTATGCTATAAAAGGGGTCAAGCGCCCCTTTCCATGTCAATTCGGGCCTATTTTTTGCTTTATTTAATTTACATCTAATAGAATAACAATAGAGGTCATCTATGTCGCTCCTTACATCCAAATCCCTGAAATTTGAATGCCATCATTGCGATAAAATTTATCTCCAGCACTATAAAGAGCAACAGCATCGTTATCCGCACTGTCCAGACTGCCAACAGTCCGGTTTATTGCTTGGACTGGCCGAAGCAGGTGACCTGCTCCGACATCCGATTGAATTTGCATCCTCTTATGTCAAGCAGACATTGCATAAGCTAGGCAAATCACACTAGTCAAGCCTAGCAGTAATCCTAAAGTACTTGCAGGTTTGAGCCGTTCTTTAAAGAATACCAGACCTGCTATCACACCAAATACCACCACCAGAATATTCATGCCAGCAAAGACGATCGCAGGTGAATCCTTAAGCAGCATATGGGCTTTGACATAGAAAGCAATATTGGCAAAATTCAGGAAACCCAATAACAGACCAGCGCCGATATTCTGCATCGAGCCCAAGCTTTTATATTTGATTAACAGATAGCCCATCGAAATGATCAGGGCACAAACAAACATTAGATTCAGCGCCACCGCGAATTGGAGGCCCAGACTGGTTGTATATTTCAACAATACATCAATCAGTGCATAACCGACCCAGACCAAGCCCAGATACAACATTCCCTGACTGCTCTGTCCTGTACTTTGTCGATGTGAAAACAGGATGCACAGCACTGCTCCAATACCTAAAGCGATCCCAAGTATTTTCAGCTGATTAAACTGTTCCTGAAAAATGAAATAGGCTGCAGCCAGTGACAAAACTACAGAAAGTCGCTGGGCAATTTCGGTTTTTAAAATTCCAGCCGTTTGCAAAGCCTTGGCCAAAAACAGAAATACGCTCGGAAGCAAAATACCCAGAGCCAGAATAAGCAACCAAGGCGTCTGAGACATTGAAATATGCTGAATATCAGGCTTAAACCAGAAAAAACACAAGAGACTAGCTGTCATATAGTTCCAGCTAATCATGTGTATCGGACTCAAGCCCTTATTTTTGGCGACTTTTAATAATATTGAGACCGCAACGCTGCATAGCGCTGCTGCGAAAATCAGTTCCATATGCTGCTCTTATTCTTGATATTTATGAGTCTACAAAAAAGCCCACATTTGCAGTGGGCTTTTTTTATAAATGATTCACTGGGAATTATTTATAGTGTGACACCATTTTCTCTAAAGAGATTGGGCGAATCTTGTCTGCATTGCCTGCAGTACCAAAAGCTTCGTAACGATCGATACAGATTTGCTTCATTGCATCTACAGTTGCGCTGAAGAATTTACGTGGATCGAATTCGCTTGGTTTTTCTGCCATCATACGACGCATTGCACCGGTAGATGCTAAACGCAAGTCAGTATCGATGTTAATCTTGCGCACGCCGTGTTTGATCGCTTCAACCAGCTGTTCAACCGGAACACCGTAAGTTTCCTTGATGTCGCCGCCATACTGGTTAATCACTGCCAACCATTCTTGTGGCACAGAGCTTGAACCGTGCATGACAAGATGTGTGTTTGGAAGTGCTGCGTGAATTTCTTTAATGCGGTCAATCGCAAGAATATCACCTGTAGGTGGACGCGTGAACTTGTACGCACCGTGTGAAGTACCTACTGCAATTGCAAGCGCATCAACATTGGTATCAGCAACGAAGCTACGCGCTTCTTCAACTGAAGTCAGGAGTTGAGAATGATCCAGTACGCCTTCTGCGCCTACGCCATCTTCTTCACCCGCCATACCTGTTTCAAGGCTACCCAAACAACCGATTTCACCTTCAACAGATACGCCACACGCATGTGCCATTTGAACTGTACGGCGAGTCACATCAACGTTATATTCATATGAAGTTGGTGTTTTACCGTCTTCACCCAGTGAACCGTCCATCATTACTGATGAAAAGCCTAACTGGATTGAACGTTGACAAATGTCAGGGCTGGTACCGTGGTCTTGATGCATTACCACTGGAATATGTGGCCATTCTTCAATTGCAGCCAAAATTAGGTGACGCAAGAACGGAGCGCCTGCATATTTACGCGCACCCGCAGATGCTTGTACGATAACAGGTGAATTGGTTGCATCTGCTGCAAGCATAATTGCACGCATTTGTTCTAAGTTGTTTACGTTAAATGCTGGTACGCCGTAAGCATGTTCGCCGGCGTGATCCAAGAGCTGGCGCAATGAAATAAGAGCCATAATATCCTCCCAGTGAATGCCACATATTCTACATGTTCAAAGGTTTCAATTCAGCAACAAATAACACTATTTAAAAAAAATCCCTGCATTTGCAGGGATTTTGTGTCACATCAACCGGATTAAGGTGCTACAGGCTCTGAAGTCGCAGCAACTGACTCGTCTGCAGTTGCTTCATCGGCTGGTGCATTGGCAACTTCAGCCGGGATATCGGTATTTTTTTCGTCTAGAATTGGCTGATCAATGGCATCAATGGCAGCTTGCTGTTCTGGAGTCACCGCCTGATCCGCCACTGCTGCCGAGCTTTCTGCTTCAGCTTCTGGTGTGCTTTCCTGTTTTGCACATGCAGTCAGTGCCAGAGAAGCTGCTAATAATACTGCGATAGTTAACTGTTTCTTCATCACGTATTCTCGTCATTTGGTGATTTAATTACTGCATCTTATGACAGATTTATTGCATTTTAATGACGAAGCCATGAAGGGTAAGTTTTCACTGTCAAAAAAATGACATAAAAAAAGCTGGCACTGGGCCAGCTTTTTAGCTTAGGACATGCAATTAAGCACGTTCTAATAGTACCGCAACTGCAGGAAGAGTTTTACCTTCAACGAATTCAAGGAATGCACCGCCACCCGTCGAGATATAACCAATTTTGTCAGCCACTTCATATTTATCAATCGCAGCAAGTGTGTCCCCACCACCCGCGATCGAGAAACCTTCCGATTCAGCAATTGCTAAAGATAAAGTTTTAGTCCCTTCACCGAATTGATCGACTTCAAATACGCCAACCGGGCCATTCCAAAGAATGGTTTTAGAGGTTTTCAGAATTTCTGCAAATGCTTTCGCAGTTTCCGGACCTACATCCAGAATCATGTCGTTGTCAGCAACATCGGCAACGTTTTTCACCGTTGCTTTCGCAGCAGCCAATGAACCCAGGAAATCCTCAAAGTTGATTTCAGAGGCATCTGCAACCACAACGTCAGTAGGAAGTGGCACTGATACTTTTGCAGCAATGGCTTTTGCTGTATCGATCAGGTCTTTTTCACACAGTGATTTACCAACGTTATAGCCTGCTGCAGCAAGGAAAGTATTGGCAATACCACCACCCACGATCAATTGATCACAGATATCAGAAAGTGAGGTTAAAACATCCAGCTTGGTAGAGACTTTAGAACCCGCAACAATCGCCACCATTGGCTTTTCTGGCGTTTGCAGTGCACGGCCAAGTGCATCCAGTTCAGCTGCCAGTAAAGGACCTGCTGCTGCAACTTTCGCTAAACGCGCTACGCCTTCAGTAGATGCTTCTGCACGGTGCGCTGTACCAAAGGCATCCATTACAAATACGTCGCAAAGTGCTGCATATTTTGCTGCAAGTTCAGGATTGTTTTTCTTCTCGCCGACGTTAAAACGGCAGTTTTCAAGCAGAACCACCTGACCTGGCTGAACATCAACGCCATCTAAATAGTCAGTGAACAGTTTCACTTCTTGGCCCAAAGCTTCAGTCAAGTAAGCCGCTACAGGAGCAAGTGACTGTTCAGCCTTAGGCTCACCTTCAACCGGACGACCCAGATGAGAATACACCATGACTGCAGCGCCTTTTTCTAATGCTGCTTTAATCGTTGGCAATGCTGCACGAAGACGCGCATCGCTGGTGATCACACCATTTTTAACAGGAACGTTTAAATCTTCACGGATCAGAACACGTTTACCTGCTAAATCGAGGTCAGTCATACGCTGAAAGTTCATGTAGAGCTCACTTTATAGATATTAAAACCAGGCGATTTTAAATGATTATGCAGAAAAAGGTTAGCATCTTTTGCAGAAAACATTATGAATGCCAAAGTTTTGTTATGATAGAAAAAAGCCTCTTTTAGATTCAGTCCCTATGTCGATACATCCTGATCCAAATCTTAACCGTTTGAACGTGTTAGGTGAGCCTTTGTCCAGCTGTTGCTTCGATCCGATTACCGGTTATTTCCGCAATGGCTTTTGCCATACTGCGACCACTGATCTGGGCCAGCACACGGTTTGCGCGCAAATGACTTCAGAATTTCTGAATTTTTCTCAAAAAGTCGGTAATGACCTGATTACGCCTTTGCCTGAACTGGATTTCCCCGGCCTGCAACCTGGCGATTTCTGGTGTATCTGCGTAACGCGCTGGGTCGAAGCCTATGAAGCAGGTCAAGCACCTCCAATCAAGCTGCAAGCCTGTCACAAAGCTGTTCTGGCTTATGTGCCGTTAAATATTCTTGAGGAATATGCTGTCTAATGAATTCTGTACAGATTATTTTGGCATCATCCAGTCAAACCCGCAAAGCGCTGATGGATCGTCTGCATATTGATTATATTTCCATGGTACCGGATATTGATGAATCTCCTCGCGGGGAAAATCACGCAGATGATCTGGCACAACGACTAGCTTTCGAGAAAGCCAGATATATTGCCGAACAGAATCCTGAAGCGATTGTGATCGGCTCGGATCAGGTGGCATGGCGTGAAGGTGCACCGGATATTTTTATCGGTAAACCGTTAACGACTGAAAAAGCCATTCGCCAGCTCCAAGCTAACTCGGACAAGATTGTCTATTTCAGTACGGCGCTCAGTGTACAGCAACAATCGACGGGTTTTGAACAAAGTCTGGTCGAACACTATAAAGTCAAGTTTCGTAAACTTTCTCAGGCCGAAATCGAGCGCTATGTCGAGATTGAACAGCCACTGCATTGTGCTGGCAGTTTCAAATGTGAAAGCTTAGGAATTAGCCTGTTTGAAGAAATGACCGGGCAAGACCAGACCACACTGATGGGTATGCCGATGATCAAGCTATGCAATATTCTTCGTGAATTAAAAATTTTAGTTCCTTAATCTCTCTCTTTAAATTCAGGCTGTAATCTATGTCTCAACCTTTAGACGTTTTAGGCGGCATCACCGCTGAACAATTCCTTAGCGAATACTGGCAAAAGAAACCATTACTGGTGCGTAATGCGATGCCTGAAATCGCCAGTTTGCTTGAACCCAATGATGTGATGGAACTTGCGCTTGAAGAACATGTCACTGCCCGTCTCATCAAGCAGAAAGATCGTGATCCGAATCAATGGAGCGTGAAATCTTCACCTTTGCTCAAAGCAGATTTTCAGAAAATGCCAAAACTCTGGACACTTTTGGTTCAGGCTGTAGATCACTATTCATTTGACCTGTCGGCACTTTGGAAAAAATTCCCATTTATTCCACAATGGCGTCGCGATGACATCATGGTGTCTTATGCACCGCAAGGCGGTTCAGTCGGCAAGCATTTCGATTTCTATGATGTGTTTCTGGTACAAGGCTATGGCCATCGTCGCTGGCAGCTTGGGCAAATGTGTGATACCGAAACTCCATTTGTTCCGGGTCAACCGCTTAAATTATTGCCTGAAATAGAAGTGGACTTTGATGAAGTGCTGGCACCTGGCGACTTGCTCTATGTGCCGCCTGGTCTGGCTCATTACGGCGTGGCTGAAGATGACTGCCTGACTTATTCATTCGGTTTCCGCATGCCAAATATCAGTGACATGATGGATCGTGTCGGGGATAAATTCTCTGAAAATGAAACGCTGCGTAACCCATTGCTGGATATCATCCGTGATCAAGTCGGTGCTATCGGTGAAGTGAGCAGCAATGAGCTGGAATATCTGAAAGAACACATCATGCAGCAACTGCATAATTCCAATGTTCTCGAAGATGCCATCATGAGCTTGATGTCCGAACCTAAATATCCTGAAAACCTGCCTGAAGCAGAAGAAATCGGTACAGGTGATCTGGAAGAAGCACTCGATCAGGGCTATAGCCTGATGCTCGAACCTGCGTCACGCCTGCTTTATACTGAAACGGACGGCGACGTTCTGTTCTGGGCAAATGGTGAGGGTGTGTGCATCTCTGAGACATTTACCGCAAAACTCAAACAGCTTGCAGATGGTGAAGCGCTGTTATTCAGTGAAGACTTCGCTGATGAAGAAATTCTGGAAGATGTTGCAGCATTATTGAATGAAGCCGTGTTGATGTTGGTTCCACCTGCTGACGACGAGTAAGCGTTTAACGACTCGTTAAGCGATAATAAAAAGAGGATCACATGATCCTCTTTTTATTTTCTACTAAAATTCTAGTTACTTAAGGCTGATACAGCTCTAATACAACACGAATCAGCGTATCTCCTTGTTCAGATTCAATCTGGAACAATCCTCCCATGCGCTCAACCCGCATTTTCATGCTGCGCATTCCAATACTCAGGCCATTTTTTTGCACCATGTCAGCATCGAAACCGATGCCATTATCCTGAATGCTTAAAGTAAGCTGATGTGGCTGGGAATATTCCAGACTGACTTTTACCTGACTGGCCTGACTATGCTTAATGATATTGGTCAGACTTTCTTCGACTACTCGGATCAAGGTCAAACACTGTAATGCCGTCGGTTCACGCTGCCAGACTTTTGGAAATGACCATTCAACTACAATCCCCATTTCTTCCATCAGCTGGGTAAAACGATAACGTACCGGTGCGATCCAGAGTACCGGCGTTTGTGGGACTTTATTTTCAATAGATGAACCACTGTCAATGATTTGTCTGAGATCATCTCTGAGCAGTTTCAGCATGGAAAGAAACTGCTGTTTAGAAACTGTTTCGCTACTTTGATCCACCAGAATCATGGAACGGACAATAGACCCTCCCAACCCGTCATGCAGTTCATGTGACAGATTAATCCGTTCTTGCAGACGAACATTCGTCAGCTCCAGTTGATGTTTATCGCTCAGGCTTTTATTCAGGTCGGCACTGACCTGCTGAACTTTACGTTCTAACTGGGTATTAAATTTTTCGATTTTCCTGACATTACGATTCAAGCGTGTGCCCATAATCAGCACGACAAACAGGGTAATAATCGGTGAGGTATAGGGGGATAAAGGTGAAAATTCATTGACCTGGGTTTGGTTCAACATGATCAGGTCGATGACTACACACAGCAAAATCCCCCAGAGACACAGCGTCAGGAAAAGATATTCTCCATTTCGGGTTTTGATGGCCTGATAGCTGACATATACAGTACAACTAATAAAGAGCAATACATAGATGATAAACACTCCGCCCAGTACCTGCTCCAGATAATCCAAGGAACTGATCATAACCAGTAAGCTGGACAGAACGCTGACCAGAATAAATCCTCGCTCCAACTGCTTAAATTTCTGTTTTACAAAGCGGATCAGATACAGACAAAAACAATGGATATAGGCAATAAAAAAAAGCATATTGGCTTTAGCTGCCGAAATCGTGGAGTGAAATGGAAAATTTTCTGTAGTCAAGACATTGGAAATAAACAGAATCCACAACAGTGAACTGAGTGCCAGCCAGCCAAAAGTGGTTTCTGAACGCCGGAATAACCAGATAATGAAACAGATCAGCCCAATCGTGGCAGAGAAAATCATATTGATCTGGAATACGGTACGGCGATCCCAGATTTTTTCCAAATACTGCTGGCTATTCACCAACACATTATTAAACTGAATATTGCCCAGGCCCGCGCTTTGGAAACTGTAGCCATTTACATAAATCAGGATTTCATTACTGTCTTTACGCAAACCGCTAATCGGGAAAACCCAGTAACGCGGCATATTCCAGCTTTTCGACAAGGGCTCTTGCAAGTTCCGGTCAGACCAAAGCAAGTCACCATTCAGGAACACGGCACCTGCCGAATTAATATAATCAATAGAAAAGGCAACCGGTTCTGCAAGACGAATATTGTCCTGACATGACCAACGCCAGACAATCTTGTACCAGGCACCCCCATGATAATTCTTCCAGTTATTCTGCCAGTTATCCGGCAAACGTACGCTTTGCCAGCCCGATGTCGGCATCTCGGTAGGACCCTGAGCCTGAACCTTCTGAATATATTCGATCTTCACCTGACAAAGATCATTAATCTGAAAATGGTTTTGTGCCTGACTGATACTACAGAACAAGCAAAGCCAGCTGCACAGGACAAAAACACCGATCCATTTCAGTCGCTGCCGTTTGCTGCTTCTGGAACAGGCAGATGACATTACAGAATTCCCAGATGCCGTGCGGTACTGACCGCCTTGGTACGTTTACTGACCGAGAGTTTGCGGTAAATATGCTTGATATGACTTTCGACGGTATAGCGTGATACACAGAGCTGCTCGGCAATTTCACGATTACTCAGACCTTGCGCAACCAAGGACAGGATTTCCTGCTCCCGCTGTGTGAGCGTTTCCTGATCCGCAGCTGGCCTGTTCTGTTCTACTGTTCCTGAAATGGTGGGAATAGAAATCTGTTTTAAAATTTCACGGGCAACAAAGGGATCAATCGGTGCACCGCCACGCAAAATACTGCGAATAGCCAAGGCGACTTCAACATCATCCCGTTCTTTCAGCACATAACCGGTCGCACCGGCCTGAATTGCCCTAAACAGGCTATCTTGGGTACTCCAGGCAGACACCACCAGAATCAACGCTTGTGCGTCCTGTTCGCGGATTTTTTCAATAATTGAAATCCCACTTCCATCTGGTAAACCCAAATCTACTAAGGCCAGTGCAATCGGCTGTTGCTGCAAAACGGCATATGCTTCTTTCACCGTATTGGCAAATAACAGAACGTCATCCTGATAACCTAGATTGCTTAATATGATTTTTAAACGGCGCTGGATGACATATTCATCTTCAACGATTAATACTGGTACTGGCAAGACTGCCTCCGATGCTGTCATAAGCACGCCCCTTATATTTATTTTTATATATCCCCTTTAAGATTAAAATATAAACAAAATCACACTAAAAATCATGATTTATTTATTTTTTATTATCTGAAGTTTTAAGCAGCGAGAAACGCTTACGCCCGTTTTCCATATCATAGACATAAAAAATGCCATCTGTTTAGCAGATGGCAGTTCAAGATAGAAAATCTTTTGAAGTTATACGAGCTGTCTACTTTAAGCAGTACCGTATTGCTGTTTTAAATATTTCACAATCTCAGCCGATTCAAACATTTTGGTATCTGTATTTGGATCGACCAGATAGGGAAGCTGAATATTATTTCCCATCATTTCAAACAAATGTTCACGCTTACCGCCTGGTAGTGGTTCATATTTTCCCGGTTTTAAACGCAATTTGGCCGGTCCATAATCTTGCCAGCGCTCTTTAGCGACATTATGAAAAACAAACGGCACTTCCAGTTCACTCAAAACGGCGCGTACAATTCGGGTATAAGGACTGGCCTCAAAGCCCCATAATTCTAATAACAGTTCAGGTGTTGGCCGATCCTTAATCTTGGGATTCACCATTCCGCCGCGTAAACCATTGAGGACGGTTCCCGCAATTGCAGCCACTGGAATTTTAGGATAGTGAGCATATTTCTTGGGAGTTTTGCCGGTTTTGCCATAATGCTTGAACAGATGATCGATAATATCCTGAGACTCATAGAGTCGATCACCGGTATTTTCATCAACTAAAAAAGGAAATTGCAGTTTTCCACCCAATTGCTGCACCTCAGGACGGAAATGAGTACCCCCTCGTGGACATGGATAAACTTCATAATCCAGATTTAGCAAGGTCATGACTTCACGCACCCGACGACAAAATGGTGAACCCTCGTATTCATAGAGCTTCAAGGCTTTTTCAGGCTGATTTGGAAACGGTGTACCCACCATCCCACGTCCACCTTCAGCGATTGAAGAGGCCAAAGCTTGTACAACTTTAATTTGATGACTCAACATAGTATTTTCCTATTTTTGTTTTATATGAATGAAAGACAGAATCTAGGCATCCTGTCTTTCAGGGTACAGATAAGTTTTGTTGTTATTCTTTCATGCAGAAATGCAGATTCCGGCCGATTAAGCCACTAATGCTGTTTTAGACACCACAATACCATTATTGTCTGCATAGACATACTCGCCTGCATTAAACGTGACACCACCAAAACAGAGAGAGATATCAACTTCACCCACACCCTTGCGGTTGCTCTTTTGCGGAATAGCCGCCAATGCATGCACACCAAGATCAAGTTCAGCAATCGCATCGACATCACGAACGCAACCATAAATAATTACGCCATTCCAGTGATTTTTTACCGCTGATTCTGCAATCAGGTCACCCATCAAGGCACAGCGCATGGATGCACCGCCATCTACGACCAGGACCTTGCCTGTTCCATCTGTGGCCAACAACTCTTTCACCCGCGAGTTATCTTCAAAACATTTTACTGTCACAATCTGACCGCCAAAGGTTTTGCGCGCCCCATAACTCTTAAAAAATTTACCGTCCAGGCAAGGTGTCACCACCTGAAGCTCTAATTCTGGATGATCATCTAACAAGTCACAGGTAACAAATGCTGCTGTAGACACGGTGTTTTCCCCTCATTTCATTTTTTGTATGCGTAAATTATCATAAATTTCAAATTTTACCGTCTGAGTTAGCGCGGCCTCGACCATAGTATGAGCCACCTGCTCGGCTGTCACTGGCTTATACGCAAAACTATCCGGAATAAAACGCGATACTTTGTGGTAAACCTGCTGCGCGATATCTTCCAAAAAACGCTGCTCTGGACGTTCACCAATGAGCAATGAAGGTCGAATCAAACTGATTCTGTCCAAGGACAATGTTTGTATATATTCTTCCAGTTCACCTTTGACCCGATTATAGTAAAAATGCGATTGGGAATCGGCACCCATTGCGCTTAGCAAAAGATAATGGGCTGAGGTTTGCTGTAACAGCTCTGCAAAGTGAGCATTTATGGTATAGTCAATACTATAAAATGCCTGTTTGGATCCGGCTTTTTTCATGGTGCTGCCCAGGCAGCTAAAACCATGGCTATGCTTGCTGACATCCTGATCATTCAACATCAGGAAATCTTCCAGTACCAGTTGTTGAACTTTATCCAAAGCATCCAGATCATTTTGATGTTTTCTGACCACTGCAGTAATCTGCTGGCAAGTCGGCTCATCTTGCAAACGTTTTATCAGTTGTTTTCCCACCAAGCCAGTGGCACCTATCACGATGGGATGAGTCAGTGATTTAGTCATTTTTTATACGATCTCCTGGGTGGAATACTAATCTAACGTTTTCTTTAGAATTTTTCTGCATCTAAAATGTTGTCAAAGCATGTCAAGACTTGACTTCGGTGCTTAGTTTAATCAAAATATGGCACTTGTTTACGGGCTGGTGATAATTCCTCTGATGTTGGTTTTCAGTTGAGTTTCAGCCCGCCCAGACCAATCTATTTCAAGGAGTGCACGAGTGGCAAACTCTGCTCAAGCTAAAAAACGTGCTCGTCAAAACGTTAAAGCACGCAAACACAACGCAAGCTTGCGTTCTATGGTTCGTACCTATCTTAAACGTACATTAGCTGCTATCAGCACTAATGACTATGCAGTTGCTACTGAAGCGTACAAATCGCTTGTTCCAGTAATCGACCGTATGGCTGACAAAGGCATCATCCATAAAAACAAAGCAGCTCGTCATAAGAGCCGCTTGAACGCGCAAGTTAAAGCACTAGCTTCTAACTAATCGCAAATGAAAAAAGCCCTTTTTAGGGCTTTTTTTGTGTCTGGAATTTGAAGAAACTAAAAAATATAATGACTCATTCAGAAAAATAATTTGTTTAGACAGCACTCATCCAGTCAATGCGATACTGTGAGATAAAAACCTGAATCTCCCTCTCTTTTAGATTATTGATCTTTATCCATAGAGGATGGCGAAGTGGTTTTATCCTGTTTCGTATTGTCAGTGTCCCGCTTTTGACATGCGGTTAAACCCAAAATCGCGATCAGGCTAAAAATTGTGATAACTTTCATAATTTTCCTCAAGATGAATATTTCTATATTTATTAAGCATAGATAATTTTTATACTTACATTATTGAATTTTCACCCTATAAATGTAAAAGGTGCAGTTTAAAATTTATTTTTATCGTTTTAGCCTGAACTTTATTGAATGATCAATATGAAACGCCCCACCATCTTTATAATTTCTAACTCCCCAATAAAAAACTCAATTGCTGTGAACAATTGAGTTTTGAATAGATCAATTTAATTTAAGAAAGTTGGGAACGTTTAAAATCAGCAATATCCAGTTCATGTACCTGACCGCGCCAGATCCATTTCAGTTTGGACTCCAAAAACACATCACCTTCAAACCAGACAAACAGACCTTCCATCATTTTTGGCCAGTCTTCCCGACTGACGTCTTGACGCCCTGACATCACTGCAATCATCGCTGCGAGAATAGTATCGTGGCTGACAGCCAAACTCAGCCCATATTTATTTTGTGGATGGGTGTTGTAAATCAGTTCCAGTACATCCACCACGCCATGAATCGGCTGTTTCATCCCAGGCAAGGCATTATTGACAAAACTGTTAATAAAACCGAGTGCACCCTGCTTGGCAAAATAAGGCCCAGCTTTTTGAATATCCAGCACAAAGCTGCCAGGCTCCATCAGAAGTCCCTGTTCAATAATTTCAATACGATGGGTATTCTGCTCAGGGGTAACCGCATCTGCCCCTTCAATCATCAATGCAGCGGTATCAATACACCGCTGGATCGGACTTGAAATACAGTGATGAATCACACGATCAGTTTGATCAGCCAGATAAGCACCCCATTCCTGCGCCAGATCCCGCCCCTGATTGGTCAGTTGCAGATCATAGCCTGCCAAACCTTGACCCGGAACCTCTTCACGAATCGAATGCCGTGTAAATAAGGTGACAGGCGTCTGTACATCGGGCAATAAATCAATTGCACTCAACATACTCGGTGGAAGCAGTTTCAGGGACACGTTACAGCCAACTCTGGATTTGGTAATAGGTTAAGCACCACTATAACACGCTCAGAATTTTGCTCAATGCTCGGCCTGCATGTCAGAAACCGCCTGCAATGCAATAATTTTCATATCATTATTCTTATAAGCAATGAATCCGCCATTCAGCAAAGTATCCCGATGATTATAAATAAATGGGCGACCTTCTAAATCGACCAAGCCACCCCCAATCCGTTCGAGCATACATTGACCAGCGCTGGTATCCCATTCCGAGGTCGGATGAAAACGTGGATAGATATCCACCTGATCTTCCAGCATCATGCAAAATTTATAAGCGCTGCCCGCTTTAAATTCAGTGTAGTCCGTGAGCTTGGCCAAACTTTGCAAATATTCGAGATATTTCGGTTTCTGCTGGCTACTTTGGCTCAACCCTACGGCAATCGTTTTATTAATCGAAGGCTTTGCATAGGCAAACCATGTTCTAGTTTGAATATTATATTTATAAGGCAAGCCCTGCTCAGGACAGAAATAAATCAGTTGCTGCTCCGGAACCGCCAATATGGCAAAAGTGGTTAAACTGCCTCTGACCAGACTTAAATTAATGGTGAATTCGGGGCGCTGGTGCAAAAACTCTTTAGTGCCATCTAACGGATCCAGTAACCAGAATTCTGACCATGAGCGGCGTTCATGTTCCTGTCCTTCTTCAGACAATAAAGGCAAGCTTGAAATCTCTGCCAAAACCTGGGTCAGATAAGTATTGACCCGAAAATCTGCCTGAGTCACCGGAGAATTATCATTTTTTTTGATGACATCAAAAGCCGCACCAGAACAATAACGCTGATATTCTTCTCGCAAAATTTCACAGGCTTGTGTCAAAATGGGCACAAACTGCAAAATCATTGGATCTTGTGGTGCTGCTGTTGCTTTAAACATAGAAAACCTAAATATGTCAAAATGCTCTGAAAAACCTACCATATTTTCGATATGGATGGTGAGTTTTATAAGCTACTAATTTAAATAATATTTATTTTAAAAATTATTTAAATCATATTTTTATGTACACATTCTTGTACACATTCAAATATATGCCTTGTTTCAGTATAAGCAAAAAATCCAGTAGAGAGGAAAGAGTTAATGAAATTTTCGGACTTCGATTTAAATAATCTGCCTAAACCACTAACTGATGAAAAACTAACACAGCAATTAATTCCTGCTCGCTTTATTCCGGAAAAGCCAGAGGAGCTTAAGGATAAGAATGTAGTCTATGTTTTCGATAGTTCGGACTCATTCAATTTAACTTATGATGAATTGGTCGAGATCGTGGGCAAGGCGAGAAAGGCAGGGCCTAGAATGATCCCAGTATTGGGAACAATAGGATAAATTAAAGCCCTCACTTAGAGGGCTTTTCTATAATTGAAATAACAGCTTTATGCCTGGACTGACAATCAATATATTTCCGCCGGTCATCAACCATCACCTGCAGTACTTCTTTTGCTTGGCCAGACTTCAATTCTAACAACTCTGGACAAGGCGTTTTAAGATTGGCCGGTATTACCAGCTTCGTTGATGAGGCGCACCCCGTCGTCATCAAAGCAACTAGTGTGGATATAAACAGGACGTTCCACGATCTTTTGCACTTCACGTGTAATAACTTCGGTTTTGACGCGCTCAACTTCTTTTGATTCTTCATATTGTTCACCTGCTTTGTTGGCCAGCTTCTGTGCTTCCTTTTCAGCATCAAGATAAGGTTTAAGTTTTTTATTGATTTTGTCCTGGCATGTCGTTTCAGCTTTGCGCAAATCACCGGCTAAACGATTGGCCTGAAATAGCTGGCAGACAATTACAATGCAAAGCACCACAATCAGAGACCAGCGTTTGTTATTCCAGATCAGCAATAAAAGTGGCATCTAGTTCACTCCCATGCATTTGTTGTAGCGCTCAACCTGTCGAGTCCATACGCCATAGCAATTGTTAGAACGAATGCTGCAGTCACGTTTGGCCACATACTTCCATTTCAAAAGTGATTTACACGCCTGGATATATTCACGCGCTTTCAAATGGCGCAGCATTGAAGATCCAGACCATGCACCAGTTCCGTACTGGTAGGTGAAATCTAAGTACAGGTCATATTCAGGTTGAGAGATTGGAATATTCAGAACAGTTTTATTGAAGCGCTGAGCATCTTTATTCATATGTAATTTGAGATATTCAAATGCCTGCTTTCGGCCAATCGCTGGATCAGTCATTTTGACGCGCACACCATTTGGATAGACCGTTGTGCCGTGGCCAATAGTCGGCACATCGCCTTTTACCGGGATCACTGGCTTGGATGTATAGCCTTCTTTTATTGCAGTAGCTTGCACCTGTTCTTCACTTGGACCAGTGATCCACATCCCAGCGGCAAGCACCAGAGAAGAACCAAGAACATAATATTTAGTCTTGTTTGACATCGTAGTATTTCTCCCATTGCTCTACTTTTAGTTTGTGAATCTCATCGGCTCGCTTGTTCTCAAGTCGCTTGTAGTACCAGTTCACAGCAAAGCCACCCAGTGCAATAGCGATACCGAGCCAAGCCAGAACATCGATTGAAGCAAGGTATGCCAAAAAACCAGAAGCAGCCCCCGCATATGTTGTTTTTGATGCAGCGGAAGAAACGGTTGCTGCCATCTCCATTACTGCTGATTTCTGATCGGACATGCCGCCCCCATTATTTTTGACATTAAAAAACCCTAATCTAATTAAAGATCAGGGTTGATGGAGGTTTGTTGGGTAGTAAAAGTCATTTAACTTTTATCACTACTCAGCAATGCTTCAGCTGTACTCTTACCAGCAGCACCTAAGACAAAACCAAATAGCTCAGGGTACTTGCCATTAGCAAGAAATAAGCTTGCTGGCTCAGCAAAGACCACACATAAAATGAAGCCAGCAAAGAATCCTATCCAGCGATCCCGAGCCGGCTCCTTACTTAATAGAAAGCCAAAAGTTGCACCCAGCACACCCGTAAAAAGGATGTGTGAATGGTTCTTTATGCTTTCCAATACTTGACTAAGAAAGTCCATATACATCCCCTTTAGCCATACACCCCCCTATAAAATTGGCATTAAAAAAGAGCCTTTCGGCTCTGGTGGTGGATCAGTTGTGTAATCGGACATGCCGCCCCCATTATTTTTGACATTAAAAAACCCTAATCTAATTAAAGATCAGGGTTGATGGTTTGTTGATTAATCAAGCATAGACTTCACAGACCAGCGCTCCACAATCCACACCCACACCTTTAACTCGCCCTTGATGATGATATGGCGTGCCAAGCCAAGTCATGGCTTCAGCAACGGCTTCGAGGTTTTTCATTACAAATCTCTCAGAAATGCAGACATTTTTTTAGCAATCCTCTCCATAGCTAGAGCACTTGGATGCAAGCCGTCTGGTGCTGTTCCGCTTACATTGCTCGTCATAATATTGATATTTTTTTCATTGATCCCTGACTGCTTATACAGATCAAGATATGGGATTGAATAATATTCACAGACTTCACGTACAGCTTGACAATACTGCTCTAACCTAAATCCTTTCGCATTTGGAGAACGCATCCCCATGCCGCTTGAAACAGGTGGTGTGATGATGAAAGCAATTTTCGCAAGCGGATATTTTGTTATGAGCCCTTCAATAATCGTTTTTAGTGCACCGTAAACTGTATCAATAGATGTGTCACCCATAATTCCTAGCACTGTACCTGTGTTAGAACCATAGCTATAACCAAAATCATTTACGCCACCCCACACTGTGATCAAATCTGCTGTTGCATCCATGCCTTCATAACGAACAGACATAGCTGTTGTGTCTGATGTTGTCTTTCTAGCAAGTGTTGTACCGCCAACACCAAAGTTCACATATGATGCTAAACCCAATTCAGATACAACATGAGGCTGATACCAGCCACGTGCTGTGATACTGTCCCCTAGCGTGAGCCATTTTTTTCCGAGCCATTGGCTTGCAGCACCACCACTTCCAACTAAAGCGAGTGTTTCGATAGACAAATGACTAGGTTTAATGATCTGATCACTTATATCAATTGAATTTCTTACAAAAGCACCTTCAAGGCTCGTTAGTTTTATCCAATTTATGTTAGGTAAATTATTAATCTCAGCACCATTATTCGATTGCTTAGTTGTGAATTTTACATATCCTGCTTGTGTTACAGTTATTTCAGCAGTTGACCAAGTGCCTGTTGAAGAAATAAAGTCTTGATTTTCGTCATACCAGAATGGGCAATATAAATATTGTGAGTTGGTTAACATAAATTTATCGCCAACATTAACTTTTATGAAGTCAGTACGATGAACATTTGTTGAAGTGACCCCGCCATTTAAGCCCGTCAAAGAGTCAATATTTCCTACAAACTTTTCGAACTCATTTACTTCTATATTTCTGCTAATTAAGCGTTCTGAAATATCATCAGATAAGTGATTTGTGGAAATTAATTTATCTGCAATATGTTTTCTTTGCTTCACGAAAGTTACGTCATTTGATTGGATAACAGCCCAATCACATACAGTCTGATTAATTAATCCAGTATCAACACGTTTAAATGCGAGTCGTACAAAACCTTTTTGAGCAGCTGTAAATTTTGAAGATGTGGTCAGCCAATTGTTTGGTGATGATATAAATACTTTGTTTTCATCATAAAAAGCATGATTGTAGAGATAATCATTGCTTCGTAGTTCGATAACATCGCCAGCATTAACGCTAATATAATCTGTTCTTTTGTGTGTATCTGTACTTGTATTTGCGTCAAGACCACCTGATTGAATATATCCGCGAACTAATCCAAAATTACTCAACTCACCTGTAAGTTGATCGTAATTGATTAGTGCGGTGTGAACATACGTTTTTGCCTGCGTCAATGGATCATAAGCACTTTTTGTCAGTGTTGTGCCGTTCCATTGATATGTGCCATTTTTGGTTGGGTCGGGATCATTTGTTACATCAACCACTGTATTTGCAGTTAATGTGGATTGATCTGCTTGAGCTAAGGCAAGAGTTGTGTATGCTTTACGACCACCAGCAAATGATGAGAATGTATCATTAACATAGTCTAGGTCAGCTTTTGGACTAATTAAATTATTAACTTCTTCTTGCGTATATGTTTGATCTTTTGGATAAACATCTGATGCACCCACTTTAAGACCTAATTGCTCGTCGAGATATTGACGTTCTTCTGCAAACTGATCTGCAATTTCCTCAAGATGCGCTTGAATGCTTTTTCCATCACGCGCAAATACCACACCTGCGATGACACCCGCAAATACATTGGGATCAGTAGCAGAGTAAAGCGTATCTGCATAACCTTTTAATGCATCAAATATCTGCTTTTCGCGCACCTGTGCCAGTTCGTCATAATTAAAATCATGAGTGCGGCGCCATTCAATTTCCTGCTTCAGACGTGCGAGAATTTTTGCATCTACCAGATTAGATTCTTGTAGTACCAGCCAGATTTTATCCAGGTCAAAGTTAATAGTTTCTGGTCGGAATGAATTGTCATAACTTTTAAAGTTAGTCTCGCGATCCAACTGAGTATCACGGGTTAATTCAACCAGATCACCTTCGTTTGGTGGCGTACTGAAAACCACAGAATCTCCAACGATGCTATACGCACCTACTAGTGGAATTTCTTTATTCACCATGACGACCAAATCCTTTGGATCTGGTAGATAGAACGTGATCTCAAATGAGTTATTTGAACCCGTTGCTCGATATTCCTTGTATGGAACTTGTTCAGGTACAGACATAATGCCCCCTAATTTTCAAAGTCTAGAGTGGCTTCAATTACGCCACCGCTTGTTCTCCAATTAGGGCCTTCATTGACCTCATTATTTCTGTGTATTTTGCCTACGCGTTCCGGCTGGTCTACGATTGCACCTGCTGCTGAGTCCATGTAATCGTCTGGTTGATTGGCTACGGCTGGATTCCACTCACGCATCTGTTTCGCTGCTGGTGCGTCTTCTTCGCTGCCATCTGGATTGGCGACAACAAGTACAGAAATATGTGCCCAAAGTAGACCAGACATAAGTGGCCCTTCAAAACTTTCAAGAATGCGCTTATTCTTATTCTGTGATGCATGCCGTTCTTCTACACCACAACGAAGTTTTCGCTTCTTCAGTGCGGCTTTAAGTGATGAACCGGCAAAGCCACCAATACCATTGGTCTCAATCACAATCTTCGGAATATGAAATTCCTCAATCAGATCGCAAAGCTGCCATACCTGACCGCCAATAATTTCACCATTTTCATTGGTAATAATATCGGGACCAGTCAAGGCAATGGATCTGTGCCAGTACTTGTTCCCCAGGTCGTCATGCAGCACCAATGCAGTGGATGAAATATCCGATTTAAGTTTTCCGGATGATGGGTCCCACTTAGCAGACATGCCGACAATACGGCGTTCACCCAGCATCATGAAGTATTCACCATTGGCGCGTTTAAGCACTGGTTCACAGTCATAGGCCAGAATTTTGTCTGGATCAAGACGCACATCACCAATAGGTTTGGCATGCATCTGATATTGCGAATCCCACTCATTCAGGGTTTTACATTCTTCGCGCCGGAACTCCATTTCTTCCGGTGTAAATCGTTCTTCCCAAAGACCTTCAGAATAAAAATCGACAACATAATTTGATTCAAGGAATGTAATTTCCCAGACATTTTTTAGCTTTCGACATTCATAGTGTTCACCTTTATGCAGGTACTTTGCACCAACGCCGATGCCAGAGAAGCCGTGAACAGGATTAAAATCAAGTAAAACCTTCTGGCCTTTCTGCGTATCCTCAAAACGTTTTTCATGTTCAAACATTTTGAGGATTAATTTATCTACCTTTCTTTGCTTTTTGATCTTTTCATAGAGGGAATCATGGGTGTGCGGTGTGCCGATCCAAAGCTTTTTTGCACCTGGTATGGCAATGTGTGTCTGCTCAGATAGTTTTTTCGGTAGCTTTTCACGTTGCTCCGGATTTGCTGTAGTCTGCGGTGTCTCAACGTCATCATTTTGAATGAAGTGCGCACGGTGACCAGTTACACCAGACAGAATCCCTTTGGCCAACATGGTGCCGTATCGAACATCTAACGTGCCATTTACAAACCAGCGTTCAATCTCACCCTGACGGATACTGACATTGTGATTATCAATACACAGTGGATGCTTTTCTAGTACATCACGTGTACCCTTTGAACACTTATATGCATCTGAATCAGTTGTTCCTTGGTGCAGAATTTGTGTGTGTGGCCAGCAGTAAATTACCCAGGCGTTAAACACGTCCAGAATGCTTGATTTGGAATGCCCACGCGGAAGCATAAGCAAGCCTGTACGACCCTTAAGATAGAATGCCTCAAGGAAAATACAGACCTGAACATGGAATAGCGGAACCTTCCAGCCTTGCAGCTCAGCCCAAAGCAGAAAGAACGCTAAGAATGAAATCTTTGGTTTGGTCATTAGCTAAGGCGTTGTTTAAGTTTTGCGGCTGCTTCTTCGGCTTTTTTAATCAGTTGCTGTTCGTATTTCTCCTGTGTTGCTGCTGTTGCGCTAATTGGTGGAACCTTGCCAGATTTCACATCAAGTACACGTTGCAGGGTCGCCATAACGCCAGCCTGATTTTTGACGATGCCATACAAAAAAGATTTATCCCCACGGCCTACTTTTGTTTTGATATCAGTATCAATAGCAGCTTCCGCAGTACTTACCATGTCGTCTGCAATTTCTTCTGAAAGTAATTTGATTCGTTCTACTTGGTCATCACGCATAAAAAAATCCCCCGTATATAAGCCATATATACAGGGGGCTTGATTGGGCTTAATTGGGTGTCCTACTTACTCCACGACACGATCAAAATCAGGCATCTGAATATCACCAACATCATCACCCCAGAAGCGCGTCCGGTCGTGCTCACGCTCTGCTTTCCGCAATAATTTTTCACGATAACCCGGTGCAATCATGTCCTGCATTTCATCAAAGACTAGGCGATTAGTCGCGGCTTTGGTGTACCATAAGTTTTGCGCAGGGATCTTGTTCTTGAGTAAGCGGAATGCTTCATTTGCTGCATTGGTGTCCTTGTCATCGTAGTACTGCGTCAGGTTGCCTACAGTCAAACCGAGCACAGCTTTAACGTCTGATCCCAATGGACCTACCATAAAGTCCGAGGTACTACGCCCTGAAGTATCCGTACCCGCCACCAGAATATCACCAAGGATGGATAAGCCACCGCCTTGAACTGCTGAACGTGTCCAGAAATTCATTGTCTTTTGCGGATCATCACTATCCCACATAGTTGAAGGATCGTTACCGTTGGCCAACTCTTTAAGCTGTACAGCCAGTGCGCCAAGTAGTGTGGTCATGGCAAATAATGAAACACCATAAGCCGCTTTTCCTTTCACACCATCCTGTGCCATTGCGCGTGATCCATGGCGCATCAAGAATGCTGCTGGGAATGATTTAAATTGAAGCATGGATTTGACCAGCTCACCCATACCTGTGCCTTTTCGTTGCCCTGCACTCATCCAAGTACGTTCACGCAATCCAGCTTCAACCACGGCCATTCCCTGTTCATCCAGTAAGTGTTCCTGAAATTGTGTGGCCACTTCGTCACGCACCTTTTGTGGGTCGCCAAACCTAGTTAAATCACTATCTGGAATTTCATAGATAGAACGTGCAGACATTAACTGGTTGCCCTTACGATCCATCACCGGATCAGCCAGGCGCATGACTTCCCAAGCACGTTCATTTAGTCCGGTTTTTTCCATAAGCTCCCGATCCATTGCGTCCAGATCGGCCCATGCTTTAGAGCGGGTCAAAGTGCCGTATTTATGCATAAGCATCTTGGTAAAACCAACTTTTGACGCTGCTGTCAGTGCATTTAGGCCAGAAACACGCATAACCTGTGAAGCAATACCACTGGATACCCGAGCCAGTTTCTGTGACTTGCCATGCACTGAGGTCAATCCATCATCTGACCAACGAGCAATACTGCCGAGCATTTCATCCGTGGCCAGACCTAAGCTGTGTGCCAGCTCCCGATCTTCTTTATTTGCCGGATTAAGCTGTGAAATCAGCTCACCAAAAGTTTTACGGTAAGCAATGCCATGGATCGATGCGGTCTTTGCAATCATAGCCTGATCGGTGACGGATGAAATTGTGGTACCACCCAGCATGGATGCCACGTTCATAGAACGGTATGCCAGACCTAAATTCGCCAGCACTTCGGATTGTGGTGTATTCTGCCCTGAGAACTCATCAAACATGGTCTGTGCACGTTTACGGCTCTTGCCTGTATCGTTTGCATCAATGCCTTTTTGCCAGTCCTTTTGCTCTGCTGCATCCATCAATATGCGCATGGCATTTTTAGGACTACTGCCAAGATTTTCCACCATAGCAATATCTTTAGATAAGCCATTAATATGCGCTTCCACCAGGTCTACAAACGGCATGCCACCGAACTCAGCCTGATATTCCATCCACGATTTAGCATCTTTAAAATGCAATACCCGGCTTTCAGAATGACGACTGGTAACTTTAGAATTACCGCCAAAGGACTGACGGCCAATTTCAGTTTTATTGGCACCGTTGCTGCTCAATGTGTCAAATGAATATTCAAGCAGCTCACGGATCTCTTGCTGTGAATAGTACGTGCCATCCTCATGCACATATTTTGAAGTGTCAATTAAGCCTTCTGCCTTTTGAACCCATGCCTGTTTGCCGGCTAATACAATCTTTTCTAAGCTATGTGTCTGCGGCAATCCCCAATCATCCAGCTTGCCAATATCACCGCCGGCACGGTTAAAGCGTTCGCGCATGCCTTCAAAGACTTCGCCCATCTTGTCGCTGATCTTCTTGGCCAATGGGTCGCCAGTGCTGTCATTGAATCGTTCACGGACAATTTTCTGCACCAGTTCTGCATCGGTAAAGACACCTAGAGCACCTTTCACATTGGTATAGAAGTCCACCAGCTCACCACGGTAAATGGCTGCAATCGCGCGGGATTTAGAATCAATTGACTGAACACCCGACATATCACCATGCGCTGCAACCATGCGATCCACCACTTCACTGGCTGATAGTGTCGGATGATCCAGCAAGGCAAGGTTTTTGTTCTGAGTGAGAATGTCACGCGCTGCAATGGCATGCTTTCGTTTTAATTGCGCCTGAATATCTTCTGCGACAAATTCACCGGCTTTCACCAATTTTTCAGCATCGGATAAATTGCGCCAGTTCTGAATATCCTGCTTGGCCAAAGACTTCATTGCATCTTTAATGCGGTTTTCAATGTCGGTTGCTTCTTGCTGGTTTAGTGTGGCCTTGCCGAGTGCTTTTGCTACGGCGGCCTTGCATTGTTCTTTCATAATAAAAATGCCCAGATAATTTCTATCATCTGAGCATCTTTTAGAATTGGGTTTGTTGGGTAAAAGAAAATATTTATTAATAAAATACTTCACTTAAAATTTTCTCAACAAACTTTTTAACACCCTCTTTATCTGTATTCTGCGGAAATTCATCATGCTTAAAAGTATAAGATTTTCTAACAGCACCACTAAAGTTAGTAAAAACAGCTCCCTCGTGATTAATAGTTATTTTAACTGAATTATCAAATTCCTCAGCTTCCCGAATCTGCATTAAAATATCTGCGATTAATGAGGCACCATTTGATAATAAATCGGGGTTTTTTTCATAAAAATTATGAACTAAAACTCCTGCAAAGTTTCTTATCGCATGGTCTTTTGTTTGAGTGTTTGAGTGTGTTTTTATGCTTACGCTATTTTGCAACATTACTTCACCTATAAATTAATTGATATGCCTAATATAAACAAACCAAAATTATAATAGCAACAAATATTTTCAATAAGTATATGATTTATAATGTTAATATTCTATTATAACCCTTATAAATCCAAGATAAATAAAAAGAAAAACTCACCATTTGGTGAGCTTTTTTTTACTAAGCACCAAACTGTAAAGCACAACTAATGGCAGTCTGTGCGGCCAAAGTATCTTCTTGTGCCTGACGTGCTTCGGCTTCCAGTTCATCCAGTCGTTCACGCAAAGACATGGTAATTTCTTCCATCTCACCATCCGGTCGCATACGACTGACAGAAATCTGCTGATCCGGATTCTGCATGATGATATCTAAAGCAGCTGATTCTTCTGGCCCATCACCAAACAATGAACCTTGTCGCGGATCTCCCATGGCATCAATTTCATCAATCCTGGATTGAATATTCTCACCAATGGCTTTTGTACTACGCTTGTTCTGGTCAAAGACATTCAGGAAGTCACGCGCACCAGGTGAAAGTCCATCATCGATAAGCTGACCTTGATTTAAATAATCCGGTACGGTCTGGCCATTGGCTTTCAGATCACTGAGCTTTTGCGCTGCCTGTGCCAAGTCTTTGGCCAAAGTATTTTTATGGCGACCACCTTGCTTCACCAGACTGTCCAGTTGTGCCAATTGTGGTGCAGCACGTAACAAGGCATTCAATACAGTCTTGCTGTCATCGTCCAGATTCTCAGCCATACGGCCAATCAATGATGAATCCTCATAGGTGCGCTGCATCATTGCAGATTCAATACGGCGTTTCCCTTCCTGGCTTAATCGTCCGTCACCGGTAATCACTGTGCCCTGTTCTGACTTTGGCAATGACCCCACAAAGCCGCGTACAAAGTCCATAGATCCATCTAAATTAATTGAGCCATCATTATTGATCTTCAACAAAGAAGCATCAGGCAGACGATCTGAGTCACTCACAGCACGTTCTGTAGCGGAGTACTGCGCAACGTCCGATTCATTGGCTAGTTTTGCGAATTGCGTACGGTCGGTATCAGTTAAACGTGTCCGGACTAAAACAGGATTATTGATCCCGGCAATATCAATGCCGCGTTCAGATGCGTACTGTTCCAGAAAGGCCCGATATTCTTCAGCACGGCCCGACTCATAAGCTTTTGCAATGGCCAGTGTACGACCGTTGCCAGACTCAACCACATTATCCATGCCGATAATGGGAGCGCCATTAGATAACATGTTTGACTCACCTAACCATTCAGGCTTCAAGTTCTCAGCCATACGTTCAATCTGCTGGCGTGACGCTTCCCGGGTACGGTCACGCGGTTGTAGTTCAGATGGATAAAGTGGATTTACCCCATAGGCCAGATCATTTGATGCAATTAGGTCGCCAAGTGATTTAATTTCATCAGCAAACTGATAAGTACTACCATCCATGCCGGTTGCAGTGGAAATATTATTACCAGTGTAATTTTTATATTTACCAGTACCGATAAAATCCTTTACACGATTGACGTAATTAATGGTTTCTTGCGCCTTGGGTTTACCATTTTTCTGCATGGCTTTACCATTTACAAAGCCACCATTGTAGTGAGCAGCCAATACCAAAGGGTCTTTGGTTTTATACTGCTGTGACATCTCCCGAACAAGATACAGCGCCATTTCAGTAGCGTGTTCAGGGTTATTAACATCCCATTTCTTTTTATAGTTTCGCTCAAGCCCAGCCTTGGTATCTGGCATGATCTGCATGATTGATTGCGCACCCACCGGTGATACTTGCCAGTTATGAGACTTTTCACCTGCCCGGCGAATTGAAAGCAATAGCGGTACCGCCCAATCCATATCCATTTCTTTGGCTTTTGAATGCAACATGGAATCCAGGCGCGGATCATCATAACGAATCTTACTGTATTCACTTGGTGCAATACGTACAGGCTTCTGCTTTTCCTCACCCTTCACCGGATGCACCACGTTTACCGGCCGACCCATACGGATTGCTTCAACTGAAGAATCCAAGTTTTTTAAATGGTTGTTGTGTTGGATCGGATCGGCTGGCTTTACTGGGGCTAATGTCTCCTCAAACTCCATTTCATTAAGCAATAGGGTTGCCCGTCGTAAGTCGTTTAATGTCTCTAAATGTTCTGGGGTGGCATCTGACACATTGAGAAAACGCGAAGCACCACGCGCAGCACCGAAGAAAGCCATATTAATTAGCACATCAGTAGCGATGCTTTCGCCTGTGATTTCGTACTTTTTTGCCTGCTTGTCGTAGCCTTCCGATTTAAGGATGCCACCTGATGCTGCCTGTCCACCAATAGATATACCTGAAGCCAAGCCTGTGGATACGATGCCATCCCGAATAAGCCCACTATATCCTTTCCACCCAAAAGACGCTGGAAGGATGGTAGAAACACCTGTAACAGCCGCATCCACGCCTGCAACCTTCATTGCTGTGTCTGAGTCAACACCCTTATGCACAAGGTTTTCATAACTGTAAACGCCTTCTGATGCACCTGCAGATGCTGCCGCACCAACCGGACCAGCAACCAATCCACCACCAATAGCTCGGGTCAGTACATCTGATGCACTGAACAGAAAATTACCAACGGCGCCGGAGTTCTCTGCATCCTGAAGCTGCTCGACTTCCATGACCAGTTGTGCGCGACGGTCTTTATTCTTCGCTTCATGAACGTCTGCGAATGATGGCTCACGCACATCTAAAGGACCTTCAAGCCCACCATCTAAAGTATCTTTAATACTATATTCCAGATGGTCTTTAACTCGTTCAAATGGCTTTGCAACTGTGTCTGCTAGCTTTACACCACCAGCCACAATACCGCGAGGGATGGCACTAGGCGCACCATCAAACAGACCGACTTCCTTTTTCTTCTCAGCTTGGACTAAACCAGTTTTCTGGAATGAGTCTTTCTCAGAGGCTGTGCTTTGATCATCAAGTTCGACGTCCCAAATGCTCATCGTGTCACTCCGTCAAAAATAATGAATTGAGTCTTCTTGCCATCCTTGCTGTGCAGAGGTAGGCCGCGCTCATTCAATAGGTTATACATTACTGTATTTGTATTCCGGTCAATACGTGGCGCTAGGCGTAAATCTTTGAGTTCTGCAACGGTATAGCCAGACATTTTAGAAAGCCCTGCATAACCTTTTTCAAGATGTGCTTCAAATCGATCATCTCGCATACCGTAAGGTTTTGGTACCTTCCAGCTTTTAAATGATCCACCGCCGCTGGTTTTGAATGAACCAAACCATGAGTCAGGCTCTTGCACATACACGCCACCAGTCGCAAGTTCAAATGCCTTGTTCATTGCGGTAGCATCAGAAATGTCATCTTTCTTACTATGCTGAATTCCATCCCTGTTAGCGACAACTGCATAGGCATATTTAAACTGAAGCAGATCATCAGCAAATGCGCCGTAGTTGCTTAAGTTGCCATAACGTGCCCGGAATGTTGTTTCAAGGTCAGATGGAAGGACAAAACCGCCTTTATCAACAAGATATTTTCCATTTATTAAGGTGCTAGCCAGATCATCGTTATTGATCTTTTTACTCTTAGCCTTAGCAATTCCGGCCAAAAGATAAGTTTTATCTGCGCCACCAATCTGAGTTAAAGTGGCCTTCCAGATCTTCTCCCCGTTCGGTACGCCTTTTGATTGGTTGATCAGCTCTCCAATAAAATCCAGTTTGTCATTCACAGACTTCGCTTCAAATGCCTGTTTAGCTTCTGGCAGGTCTTCTGCAGCAATAGGTTTCACCACAATGTTTGGATCTTTAAGCGCCAACTGACTCACGCCGTTATCAATCGCTTTCGCAGCAAATGATTTTGGATTGGCTTTTAGTTCACCAGCATTCAGGCTATGTGTCTCTAAACCTGCTTCGCGGACGGCTTGATTTGGGTTGTTTTTATTGGTCTCCATTTTTGACTTATGAATAGACTCGTACACACCTAAAATCTTTTCCTCAGTCGCTGGATCTGCTGATTTGTTGTTGGCCATAGCTGCTTTCTGTTGATTGATACGTTTCAGCTGCTCAGGTGTCGACAACTTGGAAAAGCTTTGAAAGTTATTAGACTGTGATTTGTAGAAGTTATATTCGGCCTCATGTTCAGTACCGACCACTGCACCGCCTACACTTGCCAGATAATCATCATCTAAAGCACGACCAGTCAGCACCTGAGATTTAAAATCATTCAGAACTTTGCCGGCTAATTGCAGACGTTTATTTTCTTCGACTTCAACCTGCTTATTGATTGCATCGATCCGGCTGAGTGCCTGCGCTTTCTTCTGCTGTACTTGTGGGCCATCGATATAACCAAAACCACCGTTATCCATTTCAGTGACAAGCTGCTGCAGGCTGGCCGTGTCCTTATTTTCAATGGCACTGGTGATACGTCCGTCAATATCTTGCAAATCACGTGCGCCTTGGTATTTATAAATCAGCGCCTGTTTTTGTGCTTCTGGGATATTTAAGCTTTGAATATTGGATTTGACGTATTCCGCACCGGCTTCACGATCCATACGCGTACCGATCTCAAGATAACGATCAGCCAGCACTTCGCCTTTTTTGTTATCAGCACTCAGCTGCAACGGCAGGAATGCAGTGGCATTACGGCTCACATTGCTAGACCAGTGCTGACTTAATGCCTGGTGTGCATGCCCGGGCAGCTCACCTTCCATATCTTTGAAACGCTTTTCAGACCATTGCTGTAATGTTTTATTGGCCGTATCAGCATTCATTGCGCCGTTGGCTACATCGTTTTTAAGCAACGTTACCTGCTCTGATAGCTCTGTAGTCAGCACATCATCCAGCTTGACCTTGGCTTCTTTCTCTGCTAGATCATTGTGATAAAGCTCTGCACGTTTGGCAGATACATCGGCTTCATCGGATTTTCGTCTGCGTTCATCAATAACGCCACCAATGGTTTCTCCAATTTTCGAAAGACCAGTCATTGGAGTGTGTTGCTGCATAACAGGCCGGGATGTATTGCGACCTTGAGATTTTGGAATTAACGCCATTACTTCCACCCTCCTTTTGGTGTTGCCGCACCGATGAAGTCAGAAGCTGCCTGCATTGCATAATTATTACGCTGCATTTTTCCCTGAATACGAACTTGCTTGGCCTGATGTCCAGCATCTGAAATATTGATTGATGCGTTATAGGCTGCATCAGAAATATGCTCATCCTGAAGCATTGCTGCTGCACCTACATCAACATTCACACCATTTTCCGCAGCCTGTGCACGTGCTGTTGAAGCATTGCTTTTGCCTTGCCGCTTCATCTTTTCGGCTTCTGCACGTGCGACTGAATTGATAGTTTTGGCATTACCTTTGGACACAGCATCTGCCATTTGAGCATTTGCCATGTTTTGAACGCCTTGCATGATTCCGCCTGGATTGCACATGATTAGACCTCCATTTCCAGCACATAGCCGACCAGTTCAAAGCCTAATGATTCATATAGACTTACAGTACGATCCGCATGAATACCGGTGATGGTGCCGACCTGAATACGGTCAGCCTTATTCATAGCCGCCCATACTTTGAATGTTTCAATCAGGTCACTGGCTGCACCTGATTTACGATATTCAGGCAGGACATAAAGCCCCTGTTCAAAGGCGACGATCTGACCAGTACGCCAGTCTGTATCTAATGCGCCAATTAATGTGCCGACCGGATTCGAGTATTCATCTGTTACTATCAAGATTGATCTGTGTTTATCAATCAGATAAGCAAATACATTTCTAGCCCGCTTTTCATCAAAGCCCTGTTTTTTAAAGCGTGGTGATTCATTGGTCAGACGCTTGCCCCAGTCAACAAGCGTGTCTAAATCTTTTAGTGTTGCTGCACGTACAAGCATCTTTATCTCTCATTCATTGATACCAACATAGCTACACTTTGGACGTGGAAAGGCAGCGATTTGTTGTGTGTTATTTTTAATTCCATTTCGTGCAAGGTCGACCAGCCATTCATGCTGACACTGACAGGCCCTGTATAGGTCAGGTTCTGGAATGCAGACTGGTTAAATGACTTGTGTTCCAGATCGTACTGGTTGCACTGGCCACCAATTGAATTACGCACATATAAAACCGTTTCATGCGCCTGGATCTTATGGAGCATTGCAGTATTGGGAACTTGGCTGTGATCCGGTGGCAGAAACTCAACTTCCATATTGAACGGCTGGCCAGCAAACCATGTGCCGGATGTTGGCTGATTGTCATCGTAGAAATAGCCATCTGCATTCTGGAATCGATACTGTGTGCTGTTATGCAGGCTTCTATTTGCCAATGCGCCGTTATGCGCAATCTCACAATCCATGAATGATGTTTCGTCCAGCTGCTCAAGCACCACGGATGATTTACGCGTAACCAGCATGAAACACAGATCATTGCCGGCTGCTTGAGGTAAAGCACAGATTGAGCGAACAGCTCCACCAAAGTCATGCTGTGCCCAGGCATTCATTTCCTGATCACGGTTTAAAGTAATACTGGCCACCTTGCCATCATTAAGCACCATCCACACCAGGCTATACGGCGTTTGCTGGTAGGTCAGTTCTTTGATACCGCCATGATCCTCTGCAATGTGTGGTGCAATAGCTGATAGTTCCGGACTGACCAGACCATCCACCTCATAGCGATAGGACAAAGCACGCAAGCGGTTACCACCGCGCTGTACGAATAACAGCTCATTACCGACCAGACATGGACGTACGTTGGACTGTGCCCCGTAGGTTGTGTGCTGTTCGATCTGTGCTGATGCTGGTGTAAATGCACCGGCTGAACTGATCAGGAACTCAGATCCACCAGTAAGTGCAACCACACCACCACGCTGTGCCAGGTGCAAAATGTTGTCTGCCTGTGCAGATGATGAAGCCATACTAAATGCGCTGGCATCGTCCGTTGCTTCCAAGAAATCCCCATCATTCCCGATTGCACTGACCCATAACTGGTTCGGGTTGTTTTTGGTATTGGCGAAGACCAGACGCTGTTTAAAGAATGTCACTGTGGATGGATAACCGGTAGCTGCTGTAAATGCCGCAGTATTTAAGGTCCATGATTTGGCAATAGCTTGAACGTCTGCATTCAGTTTTACTAACACCTCACCTGAGACCACTGTACCCGATGTGATTGTAGTAATACGGACTTGGCCACCGTTGATATTTACGATTGCGCCAATGTGAGAGGCATTAAAGACTGGAATGTCATACCAGGCGACTTCCTGCCACTTATCATTCAGATCCGTCGGCTCGGATGCAGAGTTGTCTGCGACCGCTTCCCATGTTTTAAGCAGATGAATAACACGCTCACCAATGATGTAGTTTTCAGTGTTCTTCCAGTTTGGATATGATGAAGCGGTTAAGGTAATCGTTTTACCCACATCCGTACCGTTTGGCTTTAATGCCACGTTCGGTGTGGTATTGATCTCGTCCACCGGTGCTGTGACAAAGGTAAATTGATCAAAGTTCCAGTTATCAAAATCCTTACTACAGACCAGACGATGCACCGGATGATCACCCTGAACAAAGAACATGCGATAGCGTGAGTGTGCCACCTGGATCTGTGCAACTTTGGCCGCTGTGTTATACGGCGTACTTCCTGTATGGACTACAGATTGCGTTAAAGGGTCATACACCTGCAGTGTATTAATGCCCAAGATCAATAGAAATGGATTATCCGAGTTCGGTACAAATGGAATCAGGCGCAATGCACCAGCGAAGATGCCCCGATATTTAGTACCCGGACGTTTCTTTGCACCACCCTCTACCAGTGGGATTGCATTAAGCAGTTTTTTAGCGCCGTTGGCATATTGCTGCACATCAGTTCGGGTATGCAGTAGCGGTGATAGCTCACCACTGGACAGATTATTTTTAAGTAGCCATTGCTTCATTAATAGCGACTCCCGATATAGCGTGATTCCTCGTAAACAATATCTTCAGAAGGTCGTTCTTGTGCATTGATCGTACGTGCACGCTTGATCAGATCGCGGTACTGCGCTTCTGCCGATTGCCCTGCTGCATCGCTACCGGTATTCGGTTTGCATAGCTTTGCGGCCATTTTGAGTGACATGGCTTCCACAAGCATTGAATCCCAAGAATCTTCGTTATCGTTGTCAAAAACATATTCAAGGTTGATCTGCTGCTGATTGGCCAGAATGTAGCGATTCTCTACTTCATATTTTTCTGTATTGGCGCTGATGATCCGGATGAAGTCACGCGGCAATGGGAAAGAATGGGTGTAACCAAAGGCTGGATATGTGGTGACCGGTGCAAGAATGGTACGTTTTTTTGCACATGACCAAGGATGATCACGCAGGATGGATTTCCGCACCTGGTCATAGATACTACGGCAACGTTCAGCACGTGCCGTGTTCTCATCAAATGAAGCAATATTCTGATCACCGATCAGACTTAAAGCATGATTGACGATGGATGTTCTGGTTGTAATAGACATAAAAAAGCCCTCAAGTTTTAATGATCTTGAAGGCTTCTTTGATTAGGTTTGTTGGGTATAAAAAAGACCCGACACCCCATGCCCAAGATGTCGAGCCAAAGCCCCTTTAATTAAGCCGGTGTGTAGTCAATCGCCACGACTTTCTTCTCATTGGCACGACCAGCGCCAAATGAATGAACACCACCAACCTGTTTTACGTTCTTCTTATCCGGACGAGTCGAGATATCGAAGCTAGTAATATCTGCATCACCGAAATGAACGGCAGACTTACAGTACATTGCTAAACGCTTGGTTCCAGCTGTAGCGCCTTGACCTACTTTTTCATAAGCAACCCAAGTCACACCCAACCACTTGTGACCGACTGCACCGTTCTGCAACATCTGAACGTTGACGTGATCCGAGTTGGTCAGCACGGTGTCGTTCAAGAATGCGTTAAGAACATCCGATGTGTACGTGATAAAGATTTCTTCACCGTTCTGCTCATCACATTCGTTCGCACGGAATAATGATTTTGCTTTGGTGATTTGCTGCTTCAGCGTACCGAAAGCCGGTGCGATGATTTGACCTGCTGGTAGGTTCACCGTGGAAACAGTTGCTGTACCGGCATCGTCTACTACTTTGCGAGTCACTGGACCAACAAGCGCTGTATAAATAATGTCGTCAATCTTGCGTTCACGTGCGCTGATCAATAACTTCATGTATTTGTCTTGTGGCATTGCCTTCAGCTTAGGCAGATCACGCGGTTCAATTGGAATGAATAGATCCCAATCAGACATTAATGCGGTACGTACACCTACATCTGGATGAGTCCACTGAGTGTCACCATAGCGAGCACCAGAAGCCTGCATTTCCACAGATCCCATGTCATTGATGGTGAATGACTCACCTTCAATTTTTCCACGGTTCACAACAGTTTTAAGCAGTCGTGATTCGTTTTGCTGTGCCGCAACGTCGTATGTGTCATGGAACTGTTGAACAAACGCCGCTGTGATTTTGTTTTGGTTAGCCATTGGCTAAATCCCCCTTATTGATATTGCTTCGCATAAGCCTGTTCAACCTGTGCATAGACGCGTTTATGGTCTGGATGCTTGTCGTTCAAGTAGGCTTCCGACATCATTAATTGTTGAACTGATTCACCAACGTTTTGCTGTGTGTTAGAAGGTGGTAAATCTTCCTGAATATGCTTACCAATAGCGGCCGCTAGCTTTAACGCACCGATTGGCGAGTCTAGATCCGAAGCCTGAAAACCTAATGCTTCAATGGCCTGTTTGGCCAAGTTCACATTTGCGCCAAAGTCATTACCCCATTCTTCCTGCAGGGCTTCCATCTGAACGGATTGATGCTGTTCATAAGCTTTAACGACTGCTTCAACTTGCTTATTGGTCATACCTTCAGCATGGAATGATTCCAACACTTCAGCGTTATCCGCTTTAAAAGCATCAAAATCGAAGCCATCAATTTCAACTGAATAAGCATCGGCAGACTCTGGTACCGCTTTTGCTGGATCTGTTTCAGTTGTTTGCGTTTCTTGCTCACCAGGGCTCTGCTGTGTTGTCTCAGTACCCGGCACCGTTTGCGTTTCTGTTCCTGCAGGTGGTGTTGTAGTGTGAGTTTGTTCAGTTGTTTGAACGTCTGGTGTGTCTGTTGTCTGTTGTTCATTCATTGTTTTGCTCCATGTGTGCTAGTTCTAGGCTCTCGTCATAGCGAGGGTCGTTTGCTGTGTTAATTCGGTTGATAATGAAGTCCACGACTTCGGCACGGCCCAAACGGCGGCATGTCTCACGTTCGTTGTCAGTGAAAGCATTGCGTTTAAACCGCACGGTGAGTTCTTCTAAAATTCGCTGGCCATTAACGTCCATATCGAAATGCATCTGATAGGTCAGCGCCGTTGGTTTTCGATGTGAACGCCATTTGACGTGGTGGCCAAAACCCAATTCGTCCTCTTGCTCTTGGACCAGTTCTTTAAATTCTTGATCAGGCTGGGCCTTAAGATCGGCAATATCCTGCTCCAATGCGAAAACCTGCCCTTGTAGTACCTCTGCTCGTTCCCACTCATGGTGCTTTTCATTGCGTAAAGTGCTGGATAAGGCTCTTTCCTTAAACAGCTCATTACCTAAGTCTTTTACCTTCTTTTCAGCCGCATAAAGCAAAGCGCAGGCAATCAGCGCAAGAATGGCCATCACCGCAAAACCTAAAATCATTGCATCACCTCACTGACCATTTGTGCTTCCAAGCCTTTACCCATGCCTTGAGTAAGGGCACCTGTCATCTGTTGTGCCATAGCCGCTTCTTGTTCCTGTGCTGCTGCCTGTTGTTGAGCCTGGGCTTTCTGTTCACGGTATGCCTGAAGTTCATCCGTGGTACGCATAATTGAAGTTGGTGCACCTAGACCAGCTGCTAATACTTGCGGTACTGCATCAAGATTGATGTTGTCCAGTGCATCCGGAGCGACTTCAATAATTGATCCAAGTGAAGCCATTAGACGTTCAATACTGGCCACTTCCTCAAGCTTTTGAGCACGTGCCAGTGGTGAAATAAACTTGAATGAAAGATTACGACCCTGTAGATCCTCTGGTGCTTCGCCTAATGCTTCTGCCCGATATGCCAGACCAAAAGCACGATCAAGGATAGGAACCAGTAATTCAGCTTGTGCACGGCCATATAACGGCCCGAGCTGCTGCCGGATCATATCGACACGTGCATAAATCTCTGCGGCCGTAGGTGGTGTGTTGTAATGCTGCTGCAGGCTGTCCGCCATCAACTTACGGCGGATGCTGGACTGAATCCGATCTAACAGCGGATCTGCGACCTGAAAGCCTTTTCCACTATCCAGGCGCTTCATTGAATCCACCTTTCCTGCAGTAACGATCTTGCCGCCACCGATACGCACAGTACGTGGGTTTAAAATGCCGTCATCTTCAGCAATCCAGAAACCAAGTACATCAATCTCAGCACTGCGTAAGGTGTCACGCATCAAAGCATTGGCTGATTTGGCATCTGGTAACGCTGTAGACATGATGCCGATTCCGTACACGCTGCCCGGGATCTTTCTAAAACGTGGTACCGCACATGGGAACTCGTTATAACCAGATTCCTTTAGGATATTTTTTCCATCCACTTCCACGTGATATGAAGCAAACGGCATATTCTTTGGCAGCAATACACGGTTGGTCATTGATGCTTTGACCTTGCGTGGTTCGATCACATGCACAACCTTGAAACGATCATCTGGACGTGTCAGGTAAGTGTTACGTACTGCATCACTTACTTTGTGTTCACCAAACTCACTGACCAGCTGTGCAGCGGTTTTGGTGTATTCGCGATAAATCGTATCTACTTGCCCATCTGGACGTGTAGAAGCAATAAAGCACTCACCGATTGGCCAGCACTGGTATGTGAAGCCACCGCCTTTTTCACGGTCAATGTCTTGATAGATCACACCCCAACCAGCAACGGCGAAATCAATGATCATGTCGTAGATTTCACTGTCAAAGTTTGCGCCGTGGATATTGCGGAATAAGAACTGTGCGACCTGTTCAAGCCAGTGTTCACCTGGTGTAAGTTCGGCTTGATCGTCCATACCATCAGGCACAGCTTTAAACCAGATCGCGTTTGCAGGTGTGGTACCTGCAATCAGGTTAGATACAAAGATCAGGATTGATTCGGCAGCAGTAGAATCCAGCAAATCAGCACGCTGTTTCTCTCTGGTGCCTTCGGAACCTGAACTACCACTAAAACACTGTTGGCGCTCAGGTGCTCCGTACTTGTAGCATTCAGTCCAGTGGGCTTCATATTTGGCACGTTCTGCCCGAAGCTCACCTAACCGTTTGCAAATTTGACTTGCTCGATCACTCATGCCTTAACCGCCTAGTGTTGATTTCTTTTCATCATCAGATGCAGAAGAAAGCACTTCAGATGCCTTACGCTTTTTACGTGTGGCAATCTCTGCATTTTCTGCTGTCTGTGCCTCTGCTCGGGCTTTGGCTTCTGCTGCCTGAGCGTCATAGCCTTTGGATGCTGCCTTGGTATCAGTCAGGCCAATGGCATCCGTTACGGTGCTAATGGCCTTACCTATGAATCCACCGCACATGGTTAGTACTCCTCGGTGATCCAACCGTTAGGGCCTACAACTTGGCGCGTGCGCTTTGCTGTTGGGTCGGTAGGTGCATTGGATGTAGGTGCATGCTGTGTAGCTGGTTGAGCTGATTCACCTTTGGTTTTGCGCCATTGAAGGAATTCTTCATATTCCTTTTTAGCTGCCAGTTCTTCTGCAGTTGGTTCAACTAGTGCACCTAGTGAACTAGTTTCATTAGTAGACTGGTCTTGTGATTCAGCATCTTGACCTGTGATGTGCTCTAACGCTGCATCGGCCTGTTCCGCTGTGGTTGGTTGCGCCGTAGTTTCGACTGTTGGTTCCGGTGTCTTTGCACCTGGTGTACTTACTTTGCGAGCTGCCATAAAAAAACCCTATCGTTGGTTGATAGGGTTACTGTGGGGGTATAGGTGTTCGGGTTTGTTGGGTGTTTAATCAATAATGTTTCTATCTCTATCCACCATTGCGCCACACTTAAAACATTGCGCTGTTCCTCTGTGGAACATGGATGTTTCAAAATGAAAACATGCTTCTCTTAAATCCTTTTGGCCTGCTTCATATCCTTTTTTGTGCCATTCTTGAGTGAGGGCGATAAATTCATCTTTAGAGCGCTGACGCTGTGAACTCCACCCCTGATAAGTCATCTGCACTGGCAAAACGCGGTATATATCGCCGTCTTTATCAAACAGCTTGTCACCGTGAATGAATCGCATGTTTGTGTAGAAGTCTTGATCTTCAAACCACTTTTCAAAATCACTCATCTTTCACATCCTTTGACTTCGTAAATATCACCAACATCATGAAAGTTATATTTTTGAGCTAGACGGCCAATCACCTGTTTTCTGGTTAGCGGTTTTTCAGTCTTAATATCCACCGTGTACCACGCCAGACCCAATCTAACGCGAGCCTCGTATTTACATGAGGCATTCGCCTGGATGGATACCATCAACAAAAATGCGATTAAAATAATTTTCATCCCATCACCTAAACTTATTAAAAAAATTACTATTCTTCGGCCCAACATACTGACACCATCCCCACAATTCACGCCAGTAAAACCAATCGCCGTTGGATTCCTTCCATGGCGTGCCGTCATGCTCGATATGGGTGTAGTCAGGTGGCATGAAATACCCCCTCTACAGCGGTGAACTCCTTTCCGCTTTCATCAGTCGCAGTAATAATTTTTAATCCACTACGACGGCCAATATCTACTTTTACAATGGTTAGCTTGCCTTGTGGTTTCCAGCATGGACTGTCGTGCGTTACTGTTTGGCCAACCTTAAAATCTCTCACAATCCTAACCCCCTATAAACTTGCTGATTGGCTCTTTGAACCAATACGCCAAAATTAAAATCGTTCCACAGATATAAAAAACCGTATCACTCACAACCCCAACTCCCGATCCAATTCATCAATGACCTGATCACACAGACCGCCGTCTTCAAAAATATCCATTTGGCCAATCTTGTACTTGTATGTCATCCATTCACCTACCAGTGGGTAGCGCACAATGCCTGTCTCTGTTTGCCACAGCAAAATGAATGCATGGCCGTTGTCATAATTTGGAACGCCACCACGCGCCCATTCTGAAACTGTAGAAGCACCAGACACAGGCAGAACGTCTGCAATCTTTTCGTGTGTCCAGCCGCATTTGCCTAAGTCCAGAATCATTCGATTGAAGTCTGGACGCTTATAATTTCGAAGTTTTAACTTGAACTCTTTGACCTTCTTTTTGGTATGCAGGTTGATAAAACGCGCGCGCGCGCGAGGGTCGTTCGTATATACCCCCTCTCCACACTCACCACCGACCAGTTGCAGCCCCATAGAACTTCCCATAGCAACCCCTATAATCATTAGATTTCCATCACTTTTATTTTGAGTAATCCGCCTTTTACAACATTGCCCCGGCGTACTATCAGCTCATCAAACTGTTCGTCATCTACGCAAAATTCACACTTCACCAGGCTATCAATCGTTGCTTTCAAGTAATTATCGATATCCCGTCTTAACCGATTCGGAAAATGAAACGTCACCTCCAGTTTTAACCGTGCTGCTGTTCTGGTTGGTGGTACCAACATGCTCACCAGATCGTGAAAATCTCTTGCCTCATCACTCAACTTGAAACCGCGTCCAGATTTCTTCCAATAGTGGTTTACTGATGGAGGAATGGCCGGCAAATTAAAATCTAAAATAACTTTTTCTCCCCCTGCGCTATTTCGCTCTAGTTTCGCGTCTACGGCGTTTTGTTCTGCTTCATGTGTCTTTGCTTCAATTTTGTTTTTAAATTGCACTGACGCGCATTCCTTGCGCAAATTGTGCTTATTCAAATGAACTTCTAACTGTTTTTCGCTCATGCGTATCGTCATGCAGTCGCCCCAAACAGTTGTTTTGCCTTTTCAGTTGGCAGAAATCCTTGTGGGTATTTTTTATCGCCTGTGATGTATCCAAGCTTCTCAAGTGATGCCAGATACTTCTGCACAGTTCTTTTGCTTACGTCTGAAACCACATCATCCAGAACATCCTGCACATAGGTTTTCTGCCTACGGAACGTAATGAACAAAACGATTTCAATCGTGAGTTCAAACATGTGGCCGTGTGATTGACTGATACTCATGCTGCACCACCTGTACGCTGATCATTCCAATTGCATTCGACTACGCTTAAACCACCTTGCTGAAACCGGGACCACAAACGATCACCTAAGTCTTTTTGCAGTTCTTCCAGGGTTAAATTGGAAATCAGCATGGTCGGCTTCATGCGGTCATAGCGTGCATATAAAACTTTGTGCACCAGCTCCCGGCGCTTATCACGGTCATGCAATCCGTATTCATCCAGAATTAATAAATCGTATTGAGTGAAATCATGGATTACAGATTTCTCTGTAGCGTCTGGTGCATCCCATGCGTGCATGATTCGTTGTGCCAGATCCTCACTGGTGATGTAGCGTGCATGCTTGCCCTTGTTGAGTAGTGTTCTGGCCGTTGCACAGCTCAAATGGGTTTTGCCTGTACCTGTAGGTCCTACCATCACAAAGTTATTCTTGTCGCCGTTGATCATGTTCTTGGCGAAGGAAACAACCTGATTTAAAGCGTTCTGGTGTCCTGCATGTTTCACCAGGTAATTTTTAAAACCTGACTGAGCATGACGTTCTGGAAGTTGAGCACCTGCAAAATGCTTTTCACGTACCTGACGATCCACTTCGGCCTGTGCTTGTGCGAGTTGTGCTTCATGAAACTCTACGGCGCATTTTGGGCACTTGTGATATGGGCCTGCTTGAACCATAGCGACCTGATGCTTGTTGCAGATCTCTTGAACTTTTTTGAGTTCAAATGAAAACGGTGACATTGCGTTCATACGAAGTCCTCCGGGATATCCACTTGGAAGTTTTCAACAGGTGCGTGATTAATTGGCTGATTTTTCCATACATCATTCACGTTCAGATTTGCGTTAGATTTCTTGGCTGCTTTTGGTTTTTCAGTCTTCGGTTTTGCTGGCTGGTAATTGCGTAACCAGTTCAACCAGGTGGTCATCCATTTTTGAGAAATACGTTCAGGTTGGCCAACTGACCATTGCGCCAGCTCTTTGAGTTGTTCAAGTACGATGTCTTGTGACAGCTTTGGAAAGCTCACAGCTGCTTGCGCCATGAAATCCTGTTTGATTGGGTAGGTCCCGGATAGATCTTTCAGCGTGTACAGCTTTGGATCGTCAGAGTGGTAATCAATAAAATTCAAAGCACCGCGATCCTGAGGAACAAAATCGGACGGCGCTTTATTCTTATTATTTTCTTTAATATTTTCTTTTAAATATATTTCTTTTACAGAGTGACATGCCATGTCACTGGTGGTAGGTACATGCTGTGTCACTGGTGTAGTAGCATCACATGTTACTGGTGCATAAGGTGTAGCTACATTCAATGCTACTGGTTTGAAATTTTTACCAGTGGCATGCTGTGTATCTGGTTTGGTTGAACCAGTAGCATCACATGTTACTGGTTTGACTGGTAAGCGCTGATCAAAAGTGATGCTATAGACATTACTTTTCCCATTTTCCCTATGGATGTTTACCAAGCGATATTTCGCTAATTCAGCCATATATTTACGTATAGTGCGCTTATCTTTAATGCCAGTGATTTTCATCACCAAAGCCTCACCCATTGATTTTTCATCCAAATGAAATCCATCAATATGTCTGTTTAGGAAAATAAGGCACTTGACGGCATCCCCATCAAGAACAGCCAAATAGCCTTCATCACAAATAAAATTAGGCAACGGCGTGAAGCCGTCTTCTTTACGAGTATCCACAATTGCCTCTTGTTTAGGTTTAGCAGGCTTTTGGAACTGAATAAGTTGAGCTGTATTCAAGACGTACGCTCCTTCTCAAAGAAAGATTTGACTTGGTTTGTGCCTTTGCGTTTGTGAGGTCTGTACCGCACGTCATAACAACACTTACAAGCAGCTTCATAGCCAATGGTTCTTTCACCCTTCTTGTTCGGCTTATTTCGGTAGGTAAACCAAAATTCATTATCAAGTGGCCAATACTCCTGGCACTCAATACAAAGTTTTTCTGTCCCCAATTCAGTTTCTATAAACTTAGGTGGTTTGATTCCTTTGCTAGTCGATTCATTGCGTGTTAAATTCAACATTGGTTACATGCCTCATTTACTTTTTGAGTGAATGGCAAAGATGCTCATCTGTTCGCGCAGATGGGCATTTTTTGTGCCTGTATGTTTTGGTGTGATATCCCTGATCGGGCGTGGCGCAAGCTCTAAACGGAATGTATCCGCTGTATACGTGGACAGGCTTAGCTCTTCAGACAAAAATGAGACATAACTTTCAACTTGTGAAATATCAGCAATGATCAATGCTCTTACATACTCAGAAAATGTTTGGTTGCGTGTCTTCCCAATTGCGGTGGCTTTTGCCTTCTCCATCCCTGTGCACCGAACAGTGCCAATTTCAGTTAATTTTTCAGACATACGCACCTACACACCTAAATTCTTAATATTGGCTTTTAGCTTCCCTTTCGTTGAGATCTCAAAAACCGCCTGGGTTCTTAATGGGATGCCTTTGCGCCAGTAATTAATTACAGATCGATCACGGCCAAGAATTCGAGCTAATTCAGCGTCACTTTTTGCGTTATAGAAAGCTCGCAAGTCATCTACGGTCATGTTTATTTACCTAAACTACATTGTTTAGTTTATTGAACGATAAGTTTAGGAATATGTCAATTTTTTTGTTTAGTATTTTAAACAAATATAAGGTTTCACTATTATGCAAACTACATCAGACAGAATTAGCCAGCGCATGAAGGAGCTAGGCCTGCAACACAAGGATTTAGTTGTTGCAACTGGGGCAAGCAAAGGAACGGTTACCAACTGGATTAATGGGGTAAATAACCCCACTGGAAAGAGACTGGTTCAACTAGCTCAAGCATTAAAAACTACCTCTAGCTGGCTTTTAACTGGAAATTCAACACCAGAATTTATGCAAGTTGAGCCATGGGATAGCAGCACCCCGCTTGATGATGATGAGATTGAGATACCTTTCTTTAAAGATTTCTCTTTTGCTTGCGGTGGCGGCTCTATTGGTGAGGCCATAGCCAATGAGACACGTAAATTACGAATGTCCAAGGCAACACTGCGAAACTTATCCATCACGAAAGAGAATGCTGTAGCAGCGACAGCAATCGGGGATTCAATGAGTCCAACTATTAAGGATGGCGATACGATTCATGTGGATCTAGGCAGAAAGAACATTAAAGACGGAAAGATTTTCGCTATTTGTCTTGGCGGATTGTTCTACTGCAAACGACTATACAATTTACCTTTGGGTGGTGTGCGAATTGTTTCTGATAACTCTGTAGAGTTTCCAGAAATGCATTTAAGTGCTCAAGAGATAGTTGATCAACAGTTGGAAATTATTGGATGGGTTTGGCAAATATCTAGCTTAGAAAGTTGGTAATACCTATGATTGACTCATGGCTCAACTATCAATATACAAACATATTGGGTTTCTTGATTTTTGCATCAGCTGTATGGCTAGCAACAAAATCAGATATTGCAAAAGATGCGCTTGCAATTCTGCTTGTTCTCTTACTCCTTGTGCCCGTCCCATTGGTTATGTTTGTACACTACTCAAGATCAAGTTGGATTGAATTTATTTTTTGTGGATTTATTCAAGTTGGCCTAACTTATCTATGCTTTGTTTTTGTTCGCTATATGTTTAATTATCATAAAAATTCTAGATATATTTTTTGGGAATAAAATACGGTAATTCAGGTCATGAAGAAATTAATTAAATTCATTGGAAGCATATTTAACACAAGTAAATCCACTATTACGGAGCCACAACCGCAACAAGCACAGCAAACTTCACCCCTCGACCCAATAGAAGATCAGCAAATATCTTTTGTGTTTAATGAAAAGCCTGCAAATGAAAAGAATTGCCCAAACTGCAATAAAGTCTTGCCATTCACATCCTTTAGATCCTCAAGTAAGCATGAAGATGGGTTAACAAAATGGTGTGTTGAGTGCTTAAGTGCACCTAGAGAATCAATACAAAGTAATAAGAAAAAATGTCCAGGCTGTAAAAAAACACGCTTAAAAACGAGCTTCTATAAGAATGGCAAACAGCCTGACGGTCTTACTAAGTGGTGCAAAACCTGTATGGATAATTCAAGAAAATAAAACCATGAAATTAACAACCCACCTCAATGGTGGGTTTTCTTTTGTCTATTAAATAATAATTAAATCTAAAATTCAAAAAAGTTCATTTTACTAAACAAAATGATTGACTCTATTTGTTTAGTTTACTAAACTAAATCTCGTACCCAATAAAAAGCCCGCAGGGACTGGAAATCTAGCGGGCTTGCAAATATGCGAGATAAGTATGAAACAAAATCCTATTCAAAGCAACCTGCCAGAGTTCGGTCAATCGAGCCAAACGTCTGAGCGTTTGTACCAGCACCCAGAACCGAAATCAGTAGCGAAAGAAGTTGCTTCAAATGTCGCTGCTTGGATGCTCCTGTTTTCAATCTTCTTTGGTCTGTCAGTCATGATTCTGCATGCAGCGGAAAAGCAGTCTGCGTATCAGGCGGAAGCCATTGCTCAAGCTGTTGGGGGTGCTAAGTAATGGCGGATCAAGTGATTACATTCACCCAAGAAGGTGAATTTCAAGCCTACTACGCAGCATGCGCATGGTGCAAAGAGAATGGTTATAGCCATGGATCTATGCAAGCTAGAGCGCCAATTGGGCTTCTTAGAGGTGATTGGATAATTGCTAAATGGCGCAACCTTTCTCCAAAAGAGCGTCAGCAGCTGGACGGAACAATTACGTGTATTGAGACCTTTCGTGAAGCGCCTATTCACGTCGTGATTAAAGGGGTGTGAAGTAGTGACAATTCTAGAAATCCATCCTAAAAACCCAATTCGAGTAAGCTTCCCCACGGCCTGTAAGCTGCTTGATGTGACCCGTGAATCACTTCGCCACACTATGCGCAAAGATCCAACGTTTCCACGCCCAATCAAAATGGGGACCACAAAACAAGCTCCTGTTTTTTTTGATTATGCCGAACTAGTTGCTTGGCACAACAGTAAGAAGGTGAGCCCATGAATGCCTACGTCAATCCTACCCGGATTATTCCGATCCGTGCTTCATCGTTAAGCGATCTGTTCGATTGCCCTGCACGTTGGGAAGCCAAGAATCTTTTAAATAAACGTAATCCAGCTGGTGCACGCACTCGCTTGGGTACCGCAATTCATGAAGCCGTAACCCAATGGGATCACCTGAACTTAATCGGTGAAGAAGTTAGCTTGGAAGAATGCGAAGAAATTCTGCATCACCAGATCTGGCAACCCAATGAAGAAGTTGATTGGTCTGATCTGGATCAAAACTCTGCTGAGTCAATTGGCCAGTCATTGATGCACAAGTACATCACCCACATTGCACCTACTCAGAAATTTATCGGTGTGGAAGTACGTTGTGAATCTTTGATTCTGGCTGATCTAGGTATTGAGCTTACTGGAACCATCGACCGCATTTATGAAAATGAAGATGGTGAATTAGGTATCTCTGATATCAAAACCGGTAAAGCTGCTGTAGGCAGTGACGGCGTTGTGAAAACCGTTGGCCATGCGCCACAAATGGGAATTTATACCGTACTTGCTGCACATGCTCTACAGGAACCAGTAACTGCCCCTGCCCGTATTTATGGCCTGACGACTGGCAAAACAGATAAAGGTCAGCACGTGGGTATCGGTGAAATTGAATCACCTGCAGAAGTACTGCTGGGTACTGAAGAAGATCCAGGACTACTGCACCACGCGGCCAAAATCATTAAACACGGTACGTTTTACGGCAACTCTAAATCAATGCTCTGCAATGAAAAGTTCTGTCCTGCGTATGCTACCTGCAAATTTCGTAAGTAATTAATTTTTTAAAAATAAGGAATAACACCATGACTTCTCAAGTAATGACAACTGAACAACTTCGTACTTCTCGCCAAGCTGCTCATGCTGCACCTAAACCGGTTGAAGTGGGCCTTACTTCACTTGAAGGCTTTGAACTGGCACAGCGTATTGCCAAGATGCTTGCAGCCTCAACCATGGTGCCGGAAGTTTACCGCGATACATTGAAAATCAAAGATGGTAAAGACCAGAACGGCAACTGGTTATATCGTTCAGAACCAAATCCAAACGGCTTGGCCAACTGTGTAATTGCACTGAACATGGCTAATCGCATGGGTGCAGATCCGCTGATGATTATGCAAAACCTTTACATTGTTGAAGGTCGTCCAGCCTGGTCATCTCAGTTTGTTATTGGTGCTATTAATACTTCTGGCAAATATTCACCGCTTCGCTTTGAAATGGAAGATCGTGGTGAAATTGAAGTGACCTATACCACTAAAGACTGGAAGTGGAATGAGCGTGCTCGCAAGAGCTTACCAGAGGAAAAAGTTCACACGATTAAACTGCGTAACATTGTATGTAAAGCCTGGGCAATTGAAGCCGGTACAGGTGAGCGTCTTGAATCTGCAGAAATATCGATGGAAATGGCAGTTAAAGAAGGCTGGTACCAAAAGAACGGATCTAAATGGCAAACCATGCCTGAGCAGATGCTTCGCTATCGTGCTGCCTCTTTCTTTGGCCGGATCTATGCACCAGAAGTGCTGATGGGTATCCGCACACAAGAAGAAGAACTTGAATCAATCATTGACGTAACACCTGAGCCAGTGAATACAGCACCGCAAACTTTGGACAGTATTAAGCAGAATGTTGTGAAAGAAGTTGCCACAGATGCACCTGCAGAAGAAAAGCCAAAGCGTGTGACTAAATCCAAAGACGTGAAGCTTATAGAAAAATTTACTGAGAGCTTAAAAAACTGCACCAAAGATTCGGAATTTGCTGATTTACGCGTTCAAGTTATTAATGAAGATGGTTTGAATATCGACCAGCAAGAAGATCTTATGAGACAGATCAATGCACGAGCTCAAGAATATTTGGTTCCAGAAACTGAGGCATCAAATACGGTGGCTGATGGCGAACTAAGCGTTGATGAGTTGAAGCGCCTGCAGCAAGAAGCCGAAGCACTGGTACAGCAAAAGAAACAACCCAGCTCTACGGAAATGAAAAAGGAATATGCCAAAGCCTTAAATACAGCGAAATCACTGGCTGACGTTCTGGATATCGAAGAACAGATCGAAAATGACAATGCTTTGACTCAGGCAGACTTCCAGTACCTTCAAGCAAACATTGAGCAAGTACGCGGCAAGTTTGAGGCATCACAAGCGCCAGCTGTAGATCCTCTCAAAAGTGGGTCAGTTAAAAGCGGTCTTATCCTACTGATCTCTGATGCCAAGAACGGTGAAGATCTTCGACAAGTCGCCCAGCAAATGAATGCAGCGAAGCCGAACTTGACCAGTGAGCATCAACAGGAATTACTGCAAGCCTACCAGCAAAAAAAGAAATTGATCGAAGATCAGATGGATATGTTCCCAAATAAATAATACGGATATGGCCACGCCTCCGGGTGTGGTCTACAGGAATAAATTATGAAAGTTATCCCATTAAATTTATTGATTCCGTTTAGAAACTGGCTGGTTAAAAACGGATATCGTGGCGTGAATCGTGGCGACCACATGACAGCCTGGAAGCCGAAGCACAAACAGATTGAGATCATCGGACTGCAAATGAATAAACCTTGTCAGCCGGTATTTAAAACGTTCTTAGGCCAGTACCTGGAACACGGAAAAGAATTTTTAGAGGATTTGGCGTGATGGATATTAAAGAAGAAATATTGGCTCAAATGGATAGTGCATTAAGACCAGAATTTGACAAAGCTATCAACAATACAATCGAAGGAGCATTTAAAGAAGATGTCAAAACACTTGGGTTTATGGTAGCTAATTCTATCAAGTGTCAGTGGGAAGTAATGAAGCCTCACTTATTCTATGCCTACTGTTTAGGTGTGAAAGCTCAGGAAGCTAAGGCCCAAGCGGTGCCGGCTCAATTGGATGTCAATTCAATACTTCATGATATTGATTGCTATTTTGATAATGGTTTGAGCAATACAGAAAGAACCGCTAATAACTTGCTTCAGTCAATTTATGAAAAGTTGAGTGGTGAAGTTAAAGCACAGGAACCAACCAATGACTAACATCTACAAAATTGAGTCGATTGGCGACTTCTTGAAAATCCCATCTGATCGCATCCATGTTTGCTTGCAGGAAATGGCTGATCACATGGCTGAATTTAAGGCCGGACTGGAAGCCTTAGGCATAGAGCCAACGGGTGCTGAAATTAAAACTTTCACCTGGGAGGATGATGGAAAAAATGATCTAAACATCACCCTTAATTGCGTTGATGGTAGATCGGCTACTGTGAAAATTATTCGTGGAGAGCCAGCCAATGACTGAAATTCAATTAACCAAACTTCAATTGGCGAATTATGTTTGTGATGAGCTGCATAAAGAAATGCCATTTGATCTGATTTTTAATCAGGACGAATTCGTGCCATTTATGGAAATCATTGATGCTTCAAACCTTAATGTTGGATTTTCAGTTAAGAATATCGGTGACAAGATTCATGTCGGTGTAACTAAGGGAAATTCAAACGGTATATATCAGGCATTGAGCAGCTACATCGCTCAGCATCAGAAGCCGGAAAACTGCATCGATCAATTTATTGCTAGTGGTGAATTTGATAAGGCTTTTAAGGATGTGTTTGGTTTACCGGAATCTGTGGTGAAAAGTTTAAAGGAGGTGTCTTGATGGTTTTATATATCTCAACGCCTGAGTTACTAAAGCGTTATGGGGTAACAAAAGGCACTTTGATCAACTGGCGCAATAAAAAGGATTTTCCTGAACCAGTGATCAAAGCACATGGGCGCTCAAGCAGCCGTTACGGGATCAAAGCCGTGGATGCCTGGGAAAGAGACAACGGATTGCTTGAATCACTTGAAATACAGCCTTTGATATCAAAGCGCTCGTAATTGTCCAATATGGCGCAGAGCTTGAAGAACCACTTTTCATAAGCCTGCGCCTGATCATCTAAATACTCGTGTAAATCATAAGTCCCCCACACTGCAGGTAAACCATGGCCAAGCATAATTTCACAGATATGCGGTGGTGCCAGTTCGGATATATGCGTTCTCATTGTTCTGCGTAAATCATGTGTGGTCCAGTGCTGGATCTCCACACCAAAACGTTTACGCACATTCTCATTCACATATACAGGGATAGTGGTCTGAAAGCTTTTGGCCAGCATGGTATAGGCTTTGCCTTTTAAGTTCGGGAAAGCATATTCACAGCTATCTGGTGAGAGTGAGAATACATATTTAAGAAATGGCACAATTTGCGGAATGATCGGCCGGATAATCGGCTTATGGGTACGGTCCCCCATCTTGTGATTCTCTGGTGGTACGTGCCAGATCATTTCCTGAAAATCGAAGTCCGACTTCTTGGCCAGCCTTAATTCTGATACACGACAACCAAAGAACAGCAGCATGATAATAATGGCTTTGTTTTTTGGTGATATGGCATTGGATCTCAGTGAAGCATGCACTACCCAGAATATTTCCTGTTCTGAAAGATAACGCGACCGTTTCACTTTCTTCACGTTTAGATCCGCTGCTCTCAAGTGCTGAATAGGCTGATGCTGTAATTTTCCGTGAATGCATCCCCAACGCATGATCATTCTTAAATTGCCTAGCACCTTGATCGATACGGTTTTAGCATCTGCAGCAATATCAAAAAGCAATTGTGACCACTCTTGCAAAGATACGTCATCACAGATCCGCCTACCTATACGCGGATAAACGTGCAACTCGAAGGCCCGATAATCATCCTTGTACGAGACTTTATGAATGGCCACCGTATTAAACCAGAGATCGCAAATGTCTTTGACTGTGAGCTGTTTCAGATAGTCGCTTTCCCCTTTCAGTTTAAGCTGCATCGGATCTTTGCCCTGGTCGAGTTCAGTTTTATATTTATGTACCTCTACCCGGGCATCTTTTAAACTGAGTAAAGGATAGGTCCCTAAGTCCAGTCTTTTCGCCTTGCCGCCAAAACGATAGCGATATTGAAAGACGATCTTGCCTTTAGGTGTAATTCGAACTGACAGGCCATCCCGATCCGTCACCACCTCAACTTTTTCACGCGGTTTCCCATTGTTGGATTTGAGCCAACTATCACTTAAAGCCATTTAAATTTTCCAGTCCAAATGTTCTATACTCTGTACATATTCAGGCAGAGCAAAATTATGTACACACATATGTACATATTTTTTCTTGAAAGGTAAATGACTTTGTTGAACTTTGAAATTATTTGATTGTCGTTAATAAACGCGAAAATTGAGTAATTCTATTGAATCTAAAGCTTTTCTATATGCTTTGTTGAACTTTGAAAAACTTTGGAGAATCTTGAATGCAAAAGCCGACTATAATTTTCGATATGGATGGCACTTTACTTGATCTTGCCTACGATGATTTCATCTGGAACAAGTTATTGCCTGTGCGTTATGCTGCCACACATGGCTGTAGCCTGGAACACAGCCAGGCAACACTCTATGCATTCTATCAGGAACATAATCATACCTTAAACTGGTACTCTTCACGCTTCTGGACGGCTAAAGTCGAAGTCGATGTTCTGGCGATGCAAATTGAACATAAAGATAAAGTTGCCTTACGCCCTCATTGTCTCGAATTGCTGGATTATCTTAAAAATAATGGCTACCCGATCTGGCTGGCCACCAATGCTGACTGTGCTGGCTTGGCCTTTAAACTGGATCACTTGAATTTAAGGGATTATTTCGATGTGATTGTCAGTTCAGAAACGATTGGGCATGCCAAAGAATTTATTGAATTCTGGCAAGGCCTGAATGAACTGCATCCATTTGATCCGGAAAATGCTTATTTTATTGATGATACTGAAAAAGTCCTGAATGGGGCCCAAGCCTATGGTATTCAGAACCTGTTCAGCATCCAGCAGCCCTCTTCAGCCAAAGTAGCACGTCAGACTTGTAATTACCCGATGCTGCACCAATTAACAGATTTAATCACTCATTTAAATCAGGCTGAGGTAGAAAAGAAATATGCGTAAATCGTCTTTACCCGAAGATGCGGTAGGCATGCGTATAGACAAATGGCTGTGGGCAGCACGGTTTTTTAAAACCCGCTCGATTGCCAAACATGCGATTGAAGGTGGCAAAGTCCATCACAATGGTGAACGTGTCAAGGTATCGCGCGAAGTCCGTGTTGGTATGGAACTGACGATTCAGCAAGGCATCGACAAAAAAACCGTGCTGGTTAAGGAACTTTCTGATGTTCGTGGACCTGCACCCGTGGCACAAAAACTGTATGAAGAAACGGAAGTCAGTATTGCGCGCCGGGAATTGATTACGTCACAAAGAAAGTTGCATAATCTAGCTCGTCCTGACCATCGTCCAAGCAAGAAAGATCGTCGGGATATCAGTAAATTTAAAAATGAAAATAGTCAGAGTTTTGATCAGTCATGGTCGTATAATGACGATTAAATTCAAGCGTCAGAATGTGTCGTACATGCGCTGACATTTATAGAACACTAGGGAAAATTCTGTCACTATACGCCTGTGGAACAAAGCTCTAATTTAAGACATCCACTTGAGTACTAACTTAGTGACATCGTATTGAGGTTGTAAGATGGATGAGAATAAAAACAAGGCGCTCAATGCTGCCTTAAGCCAGATTGAAAAACAGTTTGGTAAAAATACAGTAATGCGTCTTGGTGACAATACCGTTCAGGCAGTTGAAGCTGTATCTACAGGTTCTTTAACGCTGGATATTGCACTCGGTATTGGTGGTTTGCCAAAAGGTCGTATCGTCGAGATCTATGGTCCTGAATCTTCAGGTAAAACCACAATGACATTGCAAGCCATTGCAGAGTGTCAGAAAGCAGGCGGTACATGTGCATTTATCGATGCCGAGCATGCGCTTGATCCTCAATATGCACGCAAACTGGGCGTAGATATCGACAATTTACTGGTATCGCAACCCGATCACGGTGAACAGGCGCTTGAAATTGCAGACATGCTGGTGCGTTCTGGCGCTATCGACATGATCGTTGTCGACTCTGTTGCTGCATTGACACCACGTGCCGAAATTGAAGGCGAAATGGGTGACTCGCATATGGGTCTGCAAGCCCGTTTGATGAGCCAGGCATTACGTAAAATTACTGGTAATGCCAAACGCTCAAACTGTATGGTGATCTTCATTAACCAGATTCGTATGAAGATTGGCGTGATGTTCGGTAGCCCGGAAACCACGACTGGTGGTAACGCACTGAAATTCTATGCATCTGTACGTCTGGATATTCGCCGTATTGGACAAGTGAAAGAAGGTGACGAGATTGTTGGTTCTGAAACCAAAGTCAAAGTTGTGAAAAACAAAATGGCGCCTCCATTTAAAGAAGCTTTATTCCAGATTCTGTACGGTAAAGGCGTGAACCATCTGGGTGAATTGATCGATCTTGCTGTACAGCAAGAAATCGTGCAGAAAGCTGGTGCGTGGTATTCTTATCAAGGCGACAAAATTGGCCAAGGTAAGAACAACACCATCCGTTATCTGGAAGAACATAAAGAAATGGCTCAGACGATTGAAAAACTGATTCGCGACCAGCTTCTGACTAAAGCAGTGGTTGTTGAAGAAGACGATAGCAAGGAAGAACCTGACTTTTTAGATGCATGATCTTATTAGATGCGTCATCTTTAAACGTCAAGACACAGCGCCCTCCGGGGCGTTTTGTTATTATATAGGGAACGTAAAATCCGAGAGAATCATGTCAGACGTGAAATTCAGCAAACTGCTCGATTATGAAACTTTAAAACAGCAATTTGGTGATGCTGAAGATCAAGCTCAACCTGCAAAAACTGCGATCCAAGACGCTCCTGAATTTGATCCCGAAGAGCGTTTATTTTCCTCTACCCCAACTCAGGATGAGAAAAAACCGGGACTGACAGGCTCACGCTTACGTTCTTATGCCTTTGCCGTACTGACGCGCAAGGAATATTCCAAAGCCGAACTGATAGAGAAACTAGCCCTCTATGCAGAGCATCGTGATGAAGTTATTAACCTGGTTGAAGAACTGTCCCGTGAGAACTATCAAAGTGATCAGCGCGTGGCGGAAACCATGTTGTCGAGTCAAAAGCGTAAAGGTAAAGGTCCCAATCAAATTAAAATGAAACTCAAGAGCAAAAAGATTGATGCTGCCCTGATTTCAGAGGAACTCAAGGAAACTGATTGGGTGCAGCAAGCCTATGAACTAAAAGTCAAAAAATATGGGACTGAAGTTACTAAAGACCCCAAGCTCAAAGCCAAACAGATCCGTTTTTTAATGTATCGTGGTTTTGAAATGGATGCGATTATCAAGGCGATTAACCGTAAAGCAAAAGACTAAGTCTTATATTCTTTGAAAGCCTTAATACACGTATAAACATATTGGATATTTAATTCAATATTAGCTGCAAAATAAAATAAAGCACGGCAAAAGATAATGATGATTTAATCATTAAAATAATAAGATAGCGCTATTTGACGACATTGAAAAAGGAATAATATTTGAGAATAGAAAACTGCGAATTTGCATTGTTATTATAATAATAAGAATATGGTGGCAACCCTACCAGCAAAGCTCCGGCACATCATAGTTCTATTACCGTTGCTACCTTCCGGTCCTGGCGGGGTTCATAGAGTACAATTGCGAAGTAACCAGCAGGGCTACCATTACAAAAACAGAGTATAGAGATTTTTAATCAAGTTGCAAGCCTTGTTTCCTAAAATCATCCTTCAAGCTATCCGTTTGATTATTTTAAAAACAATATTGATATTTCTGCTGATTTTTAAGGGATCTTCACAATCAATCCATCAACACTCAGATTCACATGATCTTTGTAAAACCTTGTTGCATTTTCTAAAAATGCCGTTTTTAATGTGTGCAATGTATATGAATGATCTACTTTGAAAAGATGAGCAGCGGATCCGCATCTCACAAAGAATTATGGAAATTTTATGATGTTTAAAAAGACCGTATTGTGTGCAGTGACAGCACTCTTTACCACGCCTCTATTTGCCAATATTCCGATTGAATCGCGTGGCTTGAGTCAAGCTACGAATCAAACCACAGTAAATACCCCAGCAGCAATTGCGGCTGGTGCAACTCCAGCAGTTCAAACCAATACCAGCTGGCAAATCATGCAAAAGAACCAGCAACTCGAAAATGACCTGCGGATTTTGCGCGGTAAAATGGAAGAACAGGAAAATGAGATTGAACGGCTCAAGAATGAACTGACCAATCGTTATGCCGATCTTGATCAGCGCCTTGAACTATTGCAACAAAAAATTGAACCTGCTGAAGACAATCCAACGGAGGAAAACCCACAGGATACTGCACCCAGCCTAGACGCAAATAAGGTCAATACAGCAAGCAGCGGACAGCAACCTGCTGAGCTAGAAAAGGCAGCTTACACCGTGGCTTTAGATGCTTATAAAAATGGCGGTGCAGCCAAAGCCATTGCACCCATGCAAAACTTTATTAAAAACAATCCGAATAGCGTTTATATCAGCAATGCCTATTTCTGGTTAGCGGAATTCAATCTGGCAATTGACCCACCAAAATTTGATGAAGCCAAACGTAATTATCTGATTGTCGTTGATCGCTATCCAAATTCTACGAAAGCCTCCACTGCCCTGTATCAGCTTTATAACATCAGCAAAGATGTTGAAAAGAATGCTACGCTTGCTTCGCAATATAAAACAAAGCTCTTGAAGAATTATCCGAAAGCTGAGGAAATAAAGTTTCTTAAGTAAAATAGAAATTTCTAAAATAAAAAAGACACCATAGGGTGTCTTTTTTATTACCTCAAACATCTAGCGCACAATGCCGCGCTTCGACTGTTCAAGAGAATCAATTAAACGCTGCACCTCAGCCACTTCCGGCAAAATTCCTGTACGGATCTGCTCGATTGCTTCCTGAGTTGTTAAACCTGATTTATAAATCAGTTTAAAGGCATCACGTAAACCGCTGATTACGGTCTTCGACCAGCCTTTACGACGCATACCTTCAATGTTCATGGCAAATGCATGCGCAGGATTACCTGAAACCATGACATAGGCCGGTACATCTTTCAGAATTAGTGATGCACCACCAATCATGCTATAAGAATCAATCTTACAGAACTGATGAATGCCCGAGTTTCCGCCAATGATAACGTAGTCCCCGACATGGACATGTCCAGCCACACCGACGTTATTGGCAAAGATATTATAATCCCCAACCATACAGTCATGTGCAATATGAGTATTGACCATGAGCAGGTTATGACTACCGATCTTGGTCAGGCTCTGATCCTGAACCGTGCCACGATGCAGACTGCAATGCTCACGAATCTTGTTGTGATCGCCAATCTCAAGCCAGGTTTCTTCACCGGCATATTTCAGATCCTGGCACACCTCGCCTACACTGGCGAACTGGAAAATTTCATTATATTCACCTATACGCGTATAGCCACCCACCACCACGTGTGAATGAAGTTTGCTACCCGCACCAATAGTGACATTTGGCCCGATAATACAATATGGGCCAATTTCTACATCAGCAGCAATGACTGCTGACGGGTCAATAATGGCAGTTGGATGAATAAGGGGATTATTGCTCATGCCTGCTCGACTTTTTGATGCGAAACCATAATTTCCGCGGTTGTTGCGACGACGCCATCTACAGTGGCAATACAATTATATTTGTAAATGCCCCGCTTTTGCATCACTAATTCAGATTTTAAAACCAATTGGTCACCTGCAACCACCTGTTTTTTAAATCTAACTTTTTCCGCACCGGCAAACAGGAACAAAGAACCTTCACTTGGCACTTCGTTATTCATCACAAAACCCAGAATTCCAGAGATTTGTGCCAGCGCTTCAACAATCAGTACACCCGGCATAATCGGATAATTCGGAAAATGGCCTTGTAAAAACTCTTCATTAATTGAGACGTTTTTATAACCAACAATGCCATTATCGGTAATTTCGACGACGCGATCAACCAACAAAAATGGATAGCGATGGGGCAAATATTCACGAATCTTTTGAATATTCATTGGCAATTCAGGCTTCGTGAATGTAGGCAAATTCGACTCTGTCATCATAATTATTTACGCAACTTAAATGTTGATTCAATGGACTCAATCTGAGATTGCATATGATCTAGTCGTTTGATCACCTGGGTCAATGGCACATCTGCTAATTGTCTGAGGCGAACCACAGTACGTTTCCATTTCTGGTTTTCAAACAGACCAATCCCCGATGAATATTTTCCAGCTTCAGAAATATTATTTGTCACCATTGACATTCCGGTCAACGTCACATTATCGGCAATATTCAAGTGTCCAGAAATCGCAGAGGCACCACCAATGATACAGTTTTTGCCAATTGAAACACTTCCTGCAACGGCAGTTTTTGCAGCAATGGCGGTATGTGCACCAATTTTAACGTTATGCGCGATTTGCACAAGATTATCAATGATCACACCCTGTTGCAAAATCGTATCATCCAGTGCACCACGGTCTACGCTACAATTTGACCCAATACGCACATCATCCTCAATGCGTACAGAACCTAATTGCGCAATACGGTGCCATTTCCCTTGATAAGGCGCAAAACCAAACCCTTCGCTGCCAATCACGCTATTGGCATGAATACGCACCCGATTACCAATTTTTGCTGCGCCGGTGAGGGTCACATGTGAGTCAATAAAACAGTCCTGACCGATCTCGACATCATCATCGATCTGCACATGCGCCTGAACAATCGTATTCGCACCCACGACACAATGCTCACCAATCACCACGTAATGACCAATATAAGCATCGTCCGCAATCACTGCCGAAGGGTGAATTTGAGCAGTACTCTCAATGCCACGCTGGCGATGTTTTTTCTCAAATACATGCGTCAGAATCGCGAAAGCCAGATAGGGATTTGCCACAACAATAAAGTTTTGATGTGAGGTTATCTGTTGTTTTAGTTCAGCCGTGACAATTAAAGCACCTGCCTGACTTTGATTGGCCTGCTCTACATATTTATCGGCATTCACAAATGCCAGATCGTGTGAGGTTGCCTGTTCAAGACTGGCCAAAGCGCTCAAACGCAAATCTGTCTGACCTATGCACTCGCCCTGAACCAGGCGAGCGAGATCAGCTAACTGAAGCTGTTGATGATTCATTGATTATTTAATTGCATTAACCTTTTGAATCATTTTATCAGTTAAATCATATTTAGCATCATAAGCAAGTGCTGAATTTTTATTTAAAACCACATCGAGGTTGTTTTCTCTACGCAATTGTTCAGCAATTTGCTTTACACGTCCATCAAATACAGTTCGGATCTGCTGAATCGAGCTTTGAACATTCGTCTGTACAGATTGTTGTAACTGATTTAATTCTTGAAGCTTAGTCTGATATTGCGCAGACATTTTCTGTTTTTCAGTCTCACTGAGCTTGGTATTGGATTGAGCACGTTGCTGCAAAGCTTCCAGCTCTTTGCTGAGTTGCTCAATTTTGGTGGTTTGTGGCTGAATTTTTTGCTGAAACGCCGTGTTTTGTTGTTTCAGATAAGTACTACCTTCAACCACACGCTCCAAGTCAATTATCCCCATACTGGCCGCTTGAGTTAAAGGTGCAACACTTGCCAAAGCCAGGCTCATTGCCATCATCATTTTTTTCATATTCTTACTCATTCAAAAAAATTTGCTCACAAAACCTGAAGGCTTTATGAGCAAAATTTAGTTTCTAGGTCAAACCGATTTTAGAAAGTACGTCCAATTTCGAACTGGATGTTTTTAGTATCATCACCATCTTTTTTATTCAACGGATAAGCATAGCTAAGTGATAATGGGCCAATCATGGTGATCCAGGTGAAACCAGCACCCACGCTATAACGCATATTATCTGCATCGAAACCGAAGTTATCTTTACAGTACTGCTTTCCATTTACTGAAGTGCCATTAACGAAAATATTTTCATTTGATACATCACATTGGGTATCAAACACTTGTGCACCTTCAGCAAAGATGACTGGACGAACCTGACGTGCCCAATCCCCTTTAAATGGTACTGGAAGCACTAATTCGGTACCAAATTGAATTAGTGCATTACCACCTACTTCCTCAGGAGAAGGATCCGTTTGACCTGTATCAGAGAAATATACACCTGGATATTTAGGACCTAATGTACTATTTTCATAACCACGAACCGAACCAAAACCACCTGCATAGAAATTCTTGTAGAATGGTAGGTCATTACCATAACCCAACTTACCATAACCACGCAGAACAAAATCCTTGCCTAATGGGAAGAATGCCTGAGCATCATAAGTGACTTTTTGATACTCGACATCACTGCCTGGCAATGCAATTTCACCATTGATTCGATGTGACATACCATTTGTAGGGAACATTGGGCGGTTTAAAGTATTATATGACCAGCCTAAGTTCAGGTTATAGGTAAAAAACTCACCTTTAAATTCTTGACCATATGAAATAGGAGCCGTACAAGGTTCATAACCCGTTATTTGACCATTAGCATCTTTAATTGGATTTTGTGGACAATATTCACCACTTCGTGTTTCTCTACCACCATTGCGTTCTAGATAATCCGCAACATAAGTAGAAACATAAGGCCCAGTCGTAACATCTGTCTGATCAATATTCAGACCAAGACTGACACTCTGGTTTTCATCAATTGGATAACCAAAGTTAATCCCACCACCAAAACTATCCGTTACATAGTTGTTGACGTTATAGTCATCATCAAGCTTAGTTTTACGGTAATACATGTTATAGCCGCGACGCACACCATCAATGGTGAAGTACGGGTCCATCACGCTCAAGTTATAGTAATCTTGCGTTTCAGAACGCGACAAATCGATTGAAACACTATTACCTGTACCCAGGAAGTTGGTCTGACTTAAACCTGCCTGGAAAGTTACACCACCGCTTTGCGAGAAACCAACTGCAAGAGTACTGGTCCCTGAATGCTGCTCTTCAACCGCAACATTCAAGTCCACCTGATCTGGCGCACCCGGAATACGTGCGGGTTTGATGTCAACAGTTTTAAAGAAACCGGTACGCTCCAGACGGACCTTAGACAGGTCAATCTTTTCATTGCTTGCAAGTGCACCTTCCATTTGGCGCATTTCACGACGTAGTACTTCATCTGCGGTTTTCGTATTCCCAGTGAAATTAATACGTCGCACCGTGACTTGCTGACCTGGATTAATATAATAATTTAGATCAACCAGTTTGGTTTCGTTGTTAATTTGAGGAACGATGTTGACTTCTGCATAGTAATAACCTGCGTTACCATACTTACGCTGCAATAACTGCTTAACCGCGTTAACTTTTTCCTGCGAATAAGTTTCGCCTTCTTTGAAGATTTGTAAAGCCTGCAATTCCTCAGTCTTGTAAAGTGCATCACCTAAATATTTGGTTTGACCAAATTTAAATTGCTCGCCTTCATCCACAGAAACTTCGATAAAAACATTCTTTTTATCTTCACTCAAGTTAAGGCTGGAATTGGTAATATTAAAGTTGATATAACCGCGATTCAGATACATGGCACGCAAAGCTTCAAGACTTGCCGCCATCTTTTCACGTGCATAACGATCATTACGCGAAATGACCGAGCTCCAGCCACTTTCTTTTACTGCAAAGGCCTGCTTGATATCAGATTCTTTAAATACGGTATTACCAATAATATTGATATCAAAAACTTTGGCCGCTTTACCTTCAATAAAATCAATTAGCAATTCAACACGGTTATTTGGTCGAGGCGTGGTAGTGACCGTAATATCGGCATCATAACGACCTTGCTGCATGTATTGCTGTTCAAGTTCAGTTTCAATGGTTTGCAGCGCTGATTTTTTCAGCACTTCGCCTTCAGCCAGGCCCATTTTTTTCAGGCCATCTTCAAGTGCTTCCTTAGGAATCAGCTTATTGCCTTTCAATTCGATTTTCGAAATGACCGGGCGTTCAACAACTTGGAAAACCAAGGTATTGCCCTGCTGAACGGCTTTAATGTCATCAAACAGGCCTGATGCATACATGCTACGAATTGCATTGGCAATGACTGGATCATTGACCCGATCACCACTGTTAATCGGCACTAGGCCATACACATTGTCAGGAGTTAAACGTACTAATCCATCAAATTTTATATCTTGTACAATGAATTCATCTGCTGCATATACTTGTTGTGCTACTGCCATTGCACTAACGAGTGCCAGAGGCATAAATAAATGTGTGTGCTGCATGCCAGTCTTTTCCGCTGTTAATTTATTCCATTTACGTTGTTATAAACGCATAAAATCATTAAATAATGCCAGAAGCATCATACTGCCGAGCAGTACCATACCAATTTTTAGTCCAACCAATTGTATTTGTTCGGAAACAGGTTTACCACGAATTAATTCAACAAAATAGTAAACCAGATGTCCGCCATCAAGCATTGGAATAGGCAGTAGATTTAATATTCCTAAACTTACACTCATTAGCGCCATAAAGGAAATAAAAGTTTCCCAGCCCATTTCTGCGCTTTGTCCTGCCACTTTGGCAATGGTAATTGGACCTGATAAATTATCCAGGCCAATCAGGCCACGTACCATTTTGACGATCGAGTTCAGAATCATCGAAGATAAATGTGCTGTTTTATCAAATGCCATTACCAGTGCTTCGCCTGGCGAGTAATGAATGGTCTGTTTATATTCTGTAGGAATGGTCATTTTACCCGGATCACTTTGTACACCCAGCATACCGGTCACATTGCCCATATTGTCACGTTTGCCTTGTGGCATGACTTCTAGCTGAACCACCTGATTTGCACGTAGTACATCCATTTTCAGTAATTTTTCTGGAGATGCCTGTACCACCTGCACCACATCAAACCAGTCTTTCATCTGAACGCCGTCAATGGCCAGAATCTTGTCGCCTTCTTTCAAACCTTGACGGATGGCTGCACCATCTTCACTCAGTTTGCTGATCACTGCCGGAATTTCTGGCCGATAAGGCAAGAAACCCAGGCTTTCTAGTGGCGATTGACTTTGATCTTTTAAATAGTTTTGAATCGGCAACTGGAACAATTTGTTTTCACCAGCGCGATCTGCCTGAATAGAAACCACACCAGTTTCACCAACACGATCCACCAAGGCATAACTGAGTTTTTCCCAGGTTTCCACCTGAGTACCATCCACAGCTACAATTTTGTCGCCCGGCTGCATTTGTACGGTTGCAGCAGGCGTATTTGGTAAAATTTTGCCTACACGGGTATTGAGCTGTTCTTGTGCCGGTAAAAATAACACCCAGAATAGAAGAACTGCAAAAATCAGGTTGATTAATGGTCCCGCTGCCACGATGGCGATTCGTTTCCACGGATGCTGACGATTGAAGGCTTTGGGTAAGTCCTCTTCAGAGACATTACCTTCGCGTTCATCCAGCATCTTGACATAGCCACCCAAAGGCAAGGCAGACAATTGATACTGAATTCCGGATTTTTTCGAGGTCCATTTTAATAATGTTGGCCCAAATCCAATGGAATAGACCAATACTTTAACGCCCAGTTTACGCGCCACAATATAGTGACCGAACTCATGAATCGCAATTAAGGGACCGAGTAAGAGAATTGCAGCGGCAATCATAAACAAGGCATTCATATCTTAACTTCCTTTATTCACAACATATTGCTGTGATAAACCTCGCGCCATTTGATCTGCTTGCAAGATAGCCTCCAGATCATGTGCGGGTTGATTGTCCATCTGATTTAGGACGTGCTCAACTACCTGAGGAATTTGGGTAAATCTGATCTGTTGATTTAAAAATGCAGCAACTGCAATTTCATTGGCCGCATTTAAAATTGTCGGTGCAATTCCGCCACTCTGCATGGCCTGACGGGCCAATTTTAATGCAGGGAAACGGAGCATATCCGGTTCTTGAAAATTAAGTTGTGAATGCATAAACAGATCCAGTGGCGCCACATGCGTACTAATACGCTCAGGCCATGCCAAAGCATGTGCAATAGGCGTGCCCATATCCGGATTACCCATTTGTGCCAAAGTCGAACCATCAACGTATTGAACCATGGAGTGAATAATACTCTGTGGATGCACAACAACTGTAACAAATTGTTCTTGAACTGCAAACAAATGACAGGCTTCGATCAATTCTAAGCCTTTATTCATCAAGGTAGCAGAATCGACTGAAATTTTTTGACCCATGGACCAGTTAGGATGCTTGCAAGCTTGGGCAGGTGTGACCTCTTCAAGTTGCTGTATGCTGTGGTTCAGAAACGGCCCACCCGACGCGGTCAGCAGAATCTGGGATACACCCAGTTTGGGCTTGCCATGACGCTCTGCCTCAAAATAATGCGGTGGCAGACATTGGAAAATCGCGTTATGTTCGGAGTCAACGGGAAGCAATAAGGCACCATGATCGCGCGCTGCCTGCATCATGATGTCACCTGACATCACCAAGGCTTCTTTATTGGCCAGCAGTACGCGTTTACCCGCTTTCACTGCAGCCAATGTCGGCAACAAGCCTGCAGCACCGACAATTGCCGCCATAACGATATCAACATCCGCGTGTTCAGCCACAGCGATTAAACCGGCTTCATCTTGCAGAATTTCAATATCAGATAAATGGTGTTGCTGAAGTAGTTTTGAAAGTTCATCTACTTTTTCAGCCGGCACCACCACCACTTTAGGACAGTATTGCCGGCAAATTTCAACCAGCTCCTCGATACGACTTTGCGCGGTCACAGCAAAAACCGAGTATGCTTCAGGATGTCGCTGCAAGATTTTTAAAGTACTTTGACCAATGGAACCTGTAGCACCCAGTATACAAACTGCTTGTGACATTTATAAATCTACACCAATAAGTTTTAAAACAGCCATACCTGCTGCAAAGATTGGAGCTGCAGCAAGCAAAGAATCAATACGATCCAGTACTCCGCCATGTCCTGGCAAAATTCGACCTGAATCCTTAATACCGGCACGACGTTTGATCATGGATTCAAACAGGTCACCCAGTACCGAACTAAATACTGTAACGACAGATAAAATCAGGAATAAAATTAGTTCTGGCCAGGTCATATCCAGATAAAGCAAGGCGACTGCCGTTACAATCAGCATTGAGGTAACGATACCGCCATACAACCCTTCTACCGATTTGTTGGGACTAACATTCGGCGCCAACTTTTTCTTGCCGAATTTACGACCCACAAAATATGCACCACTATCTGCGCCCCATACCAGTAAAAACAGGTACATCAGCCACCACGGTGAACTTTGCCAGACAGAGAAAATTGCAGTAACCGCAGCAGAGATCAGAACTACGCCGATTCCGTGCAGGCTGGCGTTGTACCAGCCATCATATTCAGGATAGGTTTTAACCCAGTAAATGCTGAGCAACCAGGTAATTATAGAAGCTACCCATAACAATAAGGCAACTTCGGCAAAATACAATGCCAAAGCTGAAAGTGCCGCAGTGAGCACTCCATATCCCCAAGCAACAGGTTTGATGACATGTTTAAATTTTCGCGGCATGAGTTTGAACCACTCATAGCCGGCCACCCCAGCAGCAAGAACCATCAATACAAACATTGGATAATGTGATTCGGTAGCAAACATACAGCTCAGTACAACTGCTACCAACACCAATGCGGTTATAATCCGCTCAAACATGTATTAATTCTCAAGTTTTTCCTGATGAATCTGTTCTGATGTTTTACCAAAACGACGTTCACGCCCACCAAATACGGCAAGTGCATCATCAAGTTCTTCAACGGTAAATTCTGGCCATAGCGTCTCAGTGAAATAAAGCTCTGCATAGGCTGCCTGCCACAACAGGAAATTCGAAAGACGGAAATCTCCACCCGTACGAATCAGCAGATCAACTGCAGGTAAATCACCGAGGCTGACATATTGACCAAATACATCAGTATTAATTGCATCAAGATCTAATTTATTTGTTAAAACATCGCTGGCAATTCGCTGTGCAGCTTGTGCCATATCCCACATACCACCATAACTGATTGCAATAGTGAGTGTCATACTATTGAAATTAGCAGTCCTTTCTTCGGCATGCAACATAAGTCCCTGTAATTCTGGGGACAAACGGCTGCGATCACCGATAAAGCGTAAGGCAATATTGAATTTTTCCATGCGGGGCAATTGTTCATGAATGGTATCAACCAGCAATTTCATGAGCAATTCAACTTCAAACTGTGGACGATTCCAGTTTTCACTTGAAAAGGCAAATACAGTTAAAGCCTGGATATTTCTTTTTTTACAGTGTTCAACAATCGGATCCAGAACCGTTTTTCCTTCACGGTGTCCATCACCTTTTTGCATCTGATTTTTTTTGGCAAAACGATTGTTGCCATCCATGATGATGGCAACATGTTTCGGAAGACGGGGATTTTCTTCAGCAACGGTCATCGATGAATTAGACCTTCATCAATTCAGCTTCTTTCGCAGCCAAGCGCTTGTCAACTTCAGCAACAAATTTGTCGGTAATTTTCTGGATTTCGTCAGCAGCACGACGCTCTTCATCTTCAGAAATTTCTTTTTCTTTCAACAAAGCTTTGATATCGCCCAATACATCACGACGAATGTTACGGATCGCTACTTTGGCATTTTCTGCTTCATTACGCGCAACTTTTTGCATGTCACGACGCGTTTCTTCAGTCAACGCAGCCATCGGTACACGAATCGCATCTGCTGTAATTGGGTTTAGACCCAAATCAGATTCACGAATCGCTTTATCAATTGCAGAAACCATTGAACGTTCGAAAGGCTGGATTAACAAAGTACGTGAATCTTCAACACCTACGTTTGCCACCTGGTTCAATGGAACGTCTGAACCATAGTAAGAAACCATCACGTTATTTAAAATTGATGGATGCGCACGACCGGTACGAACTTTTGCAAAACCATGCTCTAGAGATTCTAGAGTTTTGTTCATACGGTCTTCGCTGTCTTTTTTAAGATCGTTAATCATATGATCTTCCTTACTTAATTCTTGAAAAGAGGTTATTACTAAATTAGCGTGTAGTATAAAGTGCTTTGGTGCTCACGTCATTAATTGGTAACGTGAGTCCCTTCTTTTTCACCCATCACAACGGAAAGCAATGCGCCAGATTTATTCATATCGAATACTTGTAGCGGCACGTTGTGATCACGACATAAACAGATTGCAGTTAAGTCCATTACACCCAGCTTTTCGTCCAGAACCTGGTCAAAAGTCAATGTGTCATATTTAACCGCATCATCATATTTGCTTGGATCTTTGTTATATACGCCATCAACTTTGGTCGCTTTCAAGATCAAGTCTGATTCGATTTCAATACCACGTAAACAGGCAGCTGTATCTGTCGTAAAGAACGGATTACCTGTACCTGCCACGAATACACACACTTCACCCTGAGTCAGGTGACGGATTGCATCACGGCTTGAGTAAGACTCAACCACGGCACCAATTGGCAATGCAGACATTAAACGGGTTTTAATATTACGGCGCACCAAAGCGTCGCGAAGTGCCAAACCGTTCATGACTGTTGCTAGCATACCCATCTGGTCGCCAGTTACACGACCAACTAGACCATCTTTTTGTAGCTGGCTACCGCGATACAGGTTACCACCACCCACAACAATACCTACTTGTACGCCTAAACCCACGAGGTGCGCAATAGAAAGTGACATCTGATCGAGCACTTGTGCATCGATCCCCATGTCTTTATTGCCTGCCAGCGCTTCACCAGAAAGCTTTAACAGGATGCGACCAAAGCGTGGCTTTTTAGAATCCAACATCATCAAACTCCAAAGTATTCAATTTAAATTTTTTTAATTCAAAATCTTAAGCAGACTTGATTGAAATGAGTTTTGCGTACAGATCGTATTCATCTGCATCGGTAATCTCGACTTCAAGTAAATCCCCTGCCTTAATGACGCTTTTATCGATATCTTCAACAAAAACATTGCCATCAATTTCAGGTGCATCTGCATAAGAACGCGCAACCGCTACCGGGAATTCGTCTTCCAGGTCATCTACCAGCACAGTCATGGTCTGACCGATACGTTTTTGGAGTTTGGCTGCCGAGATTTCTTGCTGAACCTGCATGAAACGCTCATAACGCTCTTGTTTAATTTCTTCAGGAACGTGATCTGGCAAATCATTTGCTGTCGCACCTTCAACTGGCGAATAGGTAAAACATCCCACACGATCCAGCTGGGCTTCTTTCAACCAGTCCAGTAACATCTGGAAGTCTTCTTCGGTTTCACCCGGGAAGCCCACCACAAATGTTGAACGCAACACCAGATCAGGACATTTCTCACGCCAGATTTTCAAACGCTCCAGTGTATTTTCACTGTGCGCAGGTCGTTTCATTAGTTTGAGAATTTTTGGACTTGCGTGCTGGAATGGAATATCCAGATAAGGCAGGATTTTGCCTTGTGCCATCAGGTCAATTACTGCATCTACATGCGGATACGGGTAAACATAGTGCAAACGCACCCAGATTCCCAACTGACCTAATGCTTCACACATGTCATAGAATTTGGTTTTAACCGGCTGGCCATTCCAGAAATCCAGCTTGTATTTCGTGTCCAGGCCATAAGCAGAAGTATCCTGGGAGATCACGAGTACTTCTTTTACACCGGCACGTTTCAGCGCTGCAGCTTCTTCAAGCACAGAACCAACTGGACGTGAAACCAGATCGCCACGCATGCTTGGAATAATACAGAAAGTACAACGATGGTTGCAGCCTTCAGATATTTTCAGATAAGCATAGTGTTTTGGCGTCAGGCGGATGCCTTGCTCTGGAACCAGATCAATAAATGGATTGTGTTTTGGCGGCTCAGGTACGTATTGATGAACCGCATCCATAACTTCTTTATATGCCGCTGCACCTGTCACTTTCAGGACATTGGGATGCATTTGGCGAATCTTGTCTTCGTCTTTACCTAGACAACCTGTTACGATCACGCGACCATTCGCGCTCATCGCCTCACCAATCGCATCTAGCGATTCTTGCACTGCGGATTCAATGAAACCACAGGTATTTACTACAACTAAATCAGCACCGTCATAATCCGAAGCGACGTCATAACCTTCAGTCTTTAACTGGGTTAAAATACGTTCAGAATCTACCAATGCCTTAGGACAACCTAAAGATACAAAACCGACTTTGGGGGACTTCATGAATTTTCGCTCTACTAGAATGCGCGTATTGTATGTCTTTTCGCATCATAAAAATAGTTGAAAACCTGACTCTTTGCATCATGCACTAAAATATTGCCATAAAATATTCAACATACTTACCAATGCACCAAAATGAATCATTTTAGATTTACAGCCTCAATTTAATCCGCTATATCTAAGATGAATTGTGTTGCTCTGTCACATTTCTGCATTTCATCGCAATAAATAATCTCTAGTCATAAAAGTTGGCGTGCATCTTGCATCAAATCAGAACTTAAAATTGATTAAATTGCTTTATGAAGATGCCATTGCGCCATTTTAATACAGGAACAAACCCGCGAATGGATCAAATTATTCCGATCGACTATCGTGCTTTAGTGGACAATATGACCACGTGTATCTTATTGATAGACCGCGATCTTAATATTTATTATCTGAATTCTGCCTGTGAAGCCTTATTTGATGTGAGCTTATTCCGCGCGAGCGGCACATCCGTACTCAATATTCTGCAAAACCCGACAGATGAGTTCAATACAGAAGAAGCCCTGAATAATACTTTAAGTACGGGACAACCTTATACACGCCGCGAAGCCACTATTCTGGTCAACTTTAAAGACATTCATGTTGACTACACTGTTTCTCAGCTAAATCTGGGCAAACCTTATCATCCGCTACTGCTCATTGAACTCAATCCTCGCGATCGCATGTTAAAAATCTCGCGTGAAGAAAATCTGCTGCAACAGCATCAGGTAGCGCGTCAGCTGATTCGCGGTGTTGCGCATGAAATCAAGAATCCCTTGGGTGGCATTCGCGGGGCGACTCAACTCCTGGCACGCAGTTTGAATGATCCACAATACAAAGAATTTACCGACATTATTATTAGCGAAGTGGATCGACTCAGAAATCTGGCCGATACCATGCTCGGTTCACGCCAGCTTCCGAGCTATGAACTGGTCAATGTGCATGAACCTCTGGAACGGGTGCGTTCACTGATTGCCAATCAGACCAAAAAGAAAATCAAGATTACCCGGGATTACGACCTGTCCTTACCGGAAGTTCTGGCAGACCGCGACCAATTGATTCAGGTCATTTTGAATATTTGCGCCAATGCCGTACAGGCCATGACCGAGAACAAGGAGTTCTTTGTCGAACATCAACCGGAACTGATTTTAAGAACCCGGATTCAGCGTCTCTTTACCATTAACGGGGTGATTCACCGCTCTGTAGTAAGGATTGATATTGAAGACAACGGTCCAGGTGTGCCGGAAGAGATTATCGAATCGGTGTTTTATCCGCTGGTCACCAGTCGCGCAAAAGGTACCGGACTGGGCCTCAGTATTGCTCAAAATATTATTCATCAGCACAACGGCATGATCGAGTGTCAGTCCGTGGCTGGAAAAACCGTCTTTAGCTTATATTTACCTTGGGAGTCGAATCATGTCGCGAAATAAAATATGGGTGATTGATGACGATCGCGCCATGCGCTGGGTACTGGAAAAGACCTTTAAAGAGGAAGGTCTGGATGTGACCAGTTTTGAAGAAGCACAATCTGCACTAGACCAACTGAGTCTGGAAGCACCCGATGTGATTTTGACCGATATCCGCATGCCGGGTATTGATGGACTTACCTTCCTGGGCAAGGTTAAACACAGTTATCCTGACCTACCTGTCATTATTATGACGGCGCATTCAGACTTAGAATCGGCTGTTTCTAGCTATCAAACTGGTGCTTTTGAATATCTGCCTAAGCCTTTTGATATTGATGAAGCACTGGCGCTGGTAAATCGTGCAATTTTACATATCACCAAGCTACAGCAACAAGAATCAGCAAAAGCGGCTCCACCAATTCAATCTACCGAAATTATTGGTGAATCGCCTGCCATGCAGGAAGTGTTTCGTGCCATTGGCCGTTTATCACAATCGCATATTACCGTGTTGATTAATGGTGAGTCTGGTACAGGTAAAGAACTGGTAGCTCATGCCCTGCATCGTCATTCACCACGCAGTTCAAAACCTTTTATTGCCCTCAATATGGCGGCGATTCCAAAAGACCTGATCGAAACTGAACTGTTCGGCCATGAGAAAGGTGCATTTACCGGTGCTAATACCCAGCGCCAAGGTCGTTTTGAACAGGCAAATGGCGGTACGCTGTTTTTAGATGAAATTGGCGATATGCCATTTGAGACCCAGACCCGTTTATTGCGTGTCCTAGCCGATGGAGAGTTCTACCGAGTTGGCGGTCATATTCCGGTTAAGGTCGATGTGCGTATCGTGGCAGCGACACATCAGGATCTGGAAAAACTGGTTCATGATGGTCGTTTCCGTGAAGACTTGTATCATCGACTGAATGTAATTCGTATTCATATTCCAAAACTGGCACATCGCAGTGAAGATATTCCGATGCTGGCGCAGCATTTTCTGGCGCGTGCCGGAAAGGAACTTGGGGTCAATCCAAAGATATTACGTCCTGAAACCCAAGAATATATGCAGAAATTGCCATGGCAAGGTAATGTGCGTCAACTTGAAAATACCTGTCGCTGGCTGACTGTCATGATCACAGGTCGTGAAGTCTATCCTGAAGACTTGCCACCTGAGCTGAAACAGATTCCAATTCATCAGCAGGATCCGGGTGCGCCAATTCCAACGCTGAACCAGATCGCACCGCATCACTGGGATGAATTGCTGGGTCAATGGGCGATGCAGAAACTCAAAAATGGTGAAATGAAACTTCTGGATGTTGCGACGCCAATGTTTGAACGCACCTTGATCAATGCAGCCTTGCAACAAACCCGTGGCCGTAAACGTCATGCCGCAGAACTTTTAGGTTGGGGTCGCAACACTTTAACGCGCAAGCTTAAAGAATTGGGCATGGATACTACGGATGATGAAATCGAAGAAGAAATAGAAAGTTAATCTTTCCATATAAAAAAGCGCCGATTGGCGCTTTTTTATTGATGATGATTTATGCAGTAAAACCCACATAGCGGAAATACCCATCTATGCCCAGATCAGACTTATATATCAGATAATTTGAATAAGTCGCTTGGGTGATTTCATCCAGCATATTCACCTGATCATCATTGGCATGCAGATCATCTACAGAACGCGGCATGCTGTGCTCGAATTCATCCGTCATATATTCAAAGCCAATATCCATGGCAATAAACAGGGTATGTTCACAAGGTTGCACATACTGCTCTTCTGCCCAATCAATCACGTTGTGCTGACAATGTGGACAGGCAATATTATCAGTGGCCTGAATCGAGAGTGGAATAAGTTGATAAGCCATATAAAAATCAATCTGTTTACTATCCGTATATTTTAGCAAATTTTATGGACTGACTTTATTCAATTAAAAACCTCGACGATAAAAAAAGGAATCTTCAGATTCCCTTTTTGTATTGACAGATATCAATGATCAATTACTTATGAGCAGCCTTATAACGTGATAGTGCGGTGACAGCTACTGCCGATACGACCACTGCTGGCAAACTTGCCACAAGAATGCCCGTCGTTCCCAAACCTAATGCCAGAATTTTTCCAGTTAATAATGGTCCAGTCATCGCCCCTAAATGTCCTAGAGAGATCGCACTACCCACACCGGTGACTTTACCTGCGCCTGAATAAAAAATTGGTGAGATCCCATACAGAATAGATTGGCCACCTGTAGAGAAAATACCCCCCATGACTCCCGCCAAAATTAATAACGGAATAGAAGTTGTGGTGAATAGCAATACCAAGGCAACAAACAAGCCACTATAAATGATAGTCGCCATTTGCCAGAGCTTTAAAAGGTCCAGTAAATAACCCAGGCTTAGGGTTCCAATGACAGCGCCCACCTGGAACACCAACATCACCAAAAATGCCTGCTGTTTCTGCAAACCTTGTTCCATAAGTAAATTTGGCAACCAGCTAATCAAAATATAATTGATCATCAAGGTAAAAAAGAAGCCAACCCAAAGAGGCACTGTATTTTTATACTGTCGCTGCTTGAACAACACCTCAGCCATTCCCGGCACAGCTTCGCCAGAAACCGGTACTTCCGCATTCACTTTAGGCTTATCTTTAAGAATAAATGCCATCAATGGAATCAGTGCTAAAGGCGTTAATCCCCCAATCAGGAACAAGGTTTGTCATTGAATCTCCGGAAGCAACATGGCCAGACCGGCAACAAAGATCGCCCCTACCGGCAAACCACAATACATCAGACTATTTAGCTTGCCACGGTTGGCTTCCGTTGCTTCATCACCGACGACTGAAATCATGGTTGGCATTGCCGCACCTAAACCCAAACCAGTAAAGAAACGCGCTGCATATAAAACTTCGATGCTTGGCGCAATTGCAGTCAACGACATGAACAGACCAAAAATAGTCACAGAAAGCATTAGGACTTTCTTTTGTCCTAGATAATCTGCAATACGTCCGCCAAAGAATGCGCCAAACAGCATTCCAAAGACACCCAGACTAAATACATAGCCCATTTGGATTTGATCTAAACCAAAGCTTGCTGCAATTCCTTTCGCCGCAATCCCGGGAACTTGAAGGTCAAAACCTTCAAAAAATGCGACCCAGAAACATAAGAATATCGTTAATATTTTTTGGGCTTTTTCGCTGTATGACTGTGCCATGACTGATCTCCATCAATAATTCACAAACCGTTTAATAGTCTGACGATCCGTTGCATTATTCTTAACCTAATCTTAATAGAGAAATAGCACGACAATAGTCGGGTTTAAGCACATCAGCATGTGTAAATATCATCTAAATTAGACCTAAAAGATTGTATTTATAGACTTAATACATCTTGATAATATTTATTATATATATTTATCAATAACTTAATTTAATAGTAGTTATTTTTAATTCAACGATAGTCAAAACTTATACAAAACTACAAGCCGATAAAAAGCCCGCTTAATGCGGGCTTTTTTAGCGCAAAATCTTAAGCAGATTTCTTTGCTTGTGCATTCTTACGAATTGTAATCATCACCAGTTGAACTGCTGCAGGGGTTACACCTGGAATACGACTGGCTTGCGCCAATGTTTCAGGACGAACATCTTTCAGTTTCAGGGTAATTTCACGGGACAGACCTGACACGATGTCATAATCGAAATCCGCAGGAATACGGGTTTCTTCAAGACGTTTCATTTGTGCGACGTCTTCATGCTGACGATTAATATAACCCGCATATTTCACTGCAATTTCAATTTGCTCACCGACAAATGGTGATACTTCAGAATTGGTTAACTCTGCAATTTGAGCAAATGAAATGTTTGGACGTTTCAACAAATCAATCGCCGAACATTCTTTAGACAGGTCTGCACCGGTCATCTCAACGAATTTCTTGCCCATTGGGTTATTTGGTGCGGCCCACAAGTGTTGCAAACGGCCTGTTTCTTTTTCCACTGCTTCCATTTTCTCACAGTACACTGCCCAACGCGCGTCATCCACCAGACCCATTTCACGACCAATGGCTGTTAAACGCTGATCTGCGTTATCTTCACGCAGCATCAAACGGTATTCGGCACGTGAGGTGAACATACGGTATGGTTCTTTGGTACCTAATGTGATCAGGTCATCGACCAGAACACCCATGTATGCTTCATCACGTTTTGGCGTCCATTGCTCCTGATCCCAAGCACGGCGTGCAGCGTTCAAGCCTGCAAGCAAACCCTGCGCACCCGCTTCTTCATAACCGGTTGTGCCGTTGATTTGACCGGCGAAATACAAGTTATTAATTGCTTTGGTTTCAAGGGTAAATTTCAACGCTTGTGGGTTGAAGTAATCGTATTCAATGGCATAGCCCGGACGAAGAATGTGCGCATTTTCCATACCACGGATCGAGCGAACCAGTTCAAACTGAACGTCGAACGGTAAAGAAGTCGAAATACCATTTGGATAAAGCTCATGTGTATCCAAGCCTTCAGGCTCCAAGAAGACTTGGTGAGAATCTTTATCGGCAAAACGGTGAATCTTATCTTCAATCGATGGGCAATAACGTGGTCCAACACCTTCGATCACACCCGTGTACATCGGTGAACGGTCTAAACCGCCACGAATGATTTCATGCGTGCGTTCATTGGTATGCGTGATATAGCAATTTACCTGCTCAGGATGCATAGACACATCCCCCATGAATGACATGGTCGGAGATGGGAAATCACCCGGCTGTGGTGTCATCACAGAGAAATCCACTGAACGCGCGTCAATACGTGGTGGTGTACCTGTTTTTAAACGACCCACTGGAAGTTGAAGTTCACGCAAACGATGTGCCAAGGAAATTGACGGCGGATCACCCGCACGACCACCGCTAGATTTCTCCAGACCAACGTGGATGACACCACCTAAGAATGTACCTGCTGTCAGCACCACAGTTTTCGCATCAAAACGGATACCCATTTGGGTAACCACACCTTTAACGGTATCGCCTTCAACAATCAGGTCATCTGCGGCTTGCTGAAAAATATCAAGGTTTGCTTGGTTTTCTAATGTTTCGCGAATAGCCGCTTTATAACGTACACGGTCCGCCTGCGCACGTGTTGCACGTACTGCAGCACCTTTACGCGAGTTCAAAATACGGAATTGAATACCGCCTTTATCGGCAGCCAGTGCCATCGCACCGCCCAAGGCATCAATTTCACGCACCAAATGCGATTTACCAATACCACCGATGGCCGGGTTACAGCTCATCTGCCCTAAAGTCTCAATGTTATGAGTTAAGAGTAAAGTCTGTCGACCCATACGCGCTGCAGCCAGAGCCGCTTCCGTACCGGCGTGACCGCCACCGATAACAATGACATCGTATACTTTAGGATAATGCATAGTGGTAATTGAGAGATAAAAAAGAATAGCTGAGCATTATAGCAAATTTCACTCTAAAGTAGACAAATTCAGTTGAATTTATCCTGAGATAAATCGCACTTAACTCGCATAACAATAAAGCGCTGTAATTTAACTTTGCAGAGGAACTATATAAATTAAACATATAAGCTGAGAAATTTACTCGATTTGCATTGTTTAATCTCGCGCATTTTTTAATCTATATGTTGGTTACATTACAAACAAAGGTATAAAAGATGAATAAGAATATTTTCCTCTCAACCGTTCTATGTGGTTTATGTTTTGCGCCGTTTGCTGCATCAGCGAATGATAAGGTCGAAACCATTTATAATACACAAAAGTACCAACAGGTTTGTAAAGGCAAATCCCAAGGTGCACAAGTCAGTTTTGCCCATCGCGGCATTATCTGGAATGGTACCTGTGAACCGCAGTTTTTCGCTTCATCCAAAAACGCTTCAATCAAAGGCGATGAAGCCGAACTCATGAGTACTTGTAGCGGCAACAGTGGTGCAACCACTGCCACCATTAATGGTGCCGAAGTCAAAGGTAAATGTGCATTAGGCTTTATGCCACCACGCCCTCAGGGACAATCTCAGATGCAAAGTCAGCCAATGCAGCCACCGATGCAAAGCCAACCAATGCAGCATCAGATGAACCAGCCAGCACAGCCTGACTCACCAATGCAAGGCCAGCCAGGTATGTAGCCGATATATATCTAAATAGTTTAGATTTCAAGTAAAAGTTTTGACGGGCAAAGTGACTGCATTTTGCCCGTTTTTTATTACTTATTTATTCATCTAGGCTAAACTCAAAATATATCTATAAATGTATAATAAAAAGGCAAATTCATGGATTCGGGGTTTTTTAGCGTTTTTTTGCCAATTACATTGGCAATCATGATGATGGGGCTGGGGCTAGAACTTACCATCAAAGATTTCCTGCGCTTAAGTCGCTATCCTAAAGTCATTTTTATTACTTTATTTGCGCAGTTAGTACTGTTACCCAGCATTGCTTTTTTTATTTGTCTGATTTTGGACTTGCCCGCTTTGCTTGCTGTAGGTCTGATGTTGCTAGCCGCCTCACCTGGCGGCCCAACCGCGAACCTGTTTAGCTACATATATAAAGGTGATGTGGCACTGAATATTACTCTAACCGCCATTAATACCATCATTTCTATTTTTACCCTACCCTTTATTATCAATCTATCCTTACACTACTTTATGAGTCATGACTCAAACGTGACTTTTCCAGCTGAAAAGATTGTGCAGGTGTTTTTAATTACCTTGATTCCCGTGATCATGGGTATGCTGCTTCGGGCCAAATTTCCAAACCTGTCAATTACTGTCAGCAGGCCCATGCGCTTACTCTCTATCGGTTTTCTAACCATCCTATTGATATTCGCCATTTTCAGAGAACGTTCGAATTTGGTCGAATACTTTGCCAATATTGGTGCAGCAACTGCGATTTTATGTTTTTCCAGCCTGTTTATTGGCTATTGCATTCCTTTACTCATGGGTATTCCAGAGAAAATGGCACGCGCCTGTACCTTTGAAATTGGCATTCATAACACTGCCATTGCACTGACGATTGCGATATCGGTCTTAAATAATGTCACGATGGCTATTCCTGCAGGCATTTATACAATTTTCATGTACAGTTTCGCCACTATTTTCGGTGTGCTGATTAGTCGCCAGCAAGTGGTGTATAGCAATAAAAGTCGTTTATCAGATTTGTAATTTATTTGGCTGATTCTGCTATAAGGCTGTATGCTTTTCTAAAGAAAATCAGAAGTATTAAAACAATTTTCGACAAGGAGCATACAGATGGATTCTGGCCTTATAACGATATTACTGCCGCTGGCACTTGCAATCATCATGATGGGACTGGGCCTTGAACTGACGCCTCGGGACTTTAGCCGTGTCACTCGCCACCCCAAAGCCGTATTTATAGCATTGTTCTGCCAACTGGTTGTTCTGGTTGGCATTGCCTTTTTGCTTTGCAAACTATTCGCTTTAACCCCATTGCTCTCGGTCGGGTTGATGCTCCTGGCGGCTTCGCCCGGGGGTGCAACGGCCAACCTGTTTAGCTATTTGTTTAAAGGTGACTTAGCCCTCAATATCACTTTGACTGCTATCAACTCAGTCATCGCAGCAATTACCTTACCTTTAATTATTAATTTTTCGATCATGCATTTTATGCAGGATAGCCAGCAAGTTGGCCTGCAATTCGGCAAGATTTTACAAGTCTTCGCGATCATCCTTATTCCAGTGGGCATTGGCATGTTAATTCGGCGCTATGCTCCAGGCGTGACAGCAAAACTGAATCGGCCGCTGCGGATTTTTTCGATTGGCTTTTTGGTGCTGATTATTATTGCCACACTTATTAAAGAACGCACAAATATCGGCGAATACTTGACCCAGGTTGGTCTAGCGACTGCCTTATTCTGCACCTTGAGCCTGAGTATTGGTTATCTGATTCCACGACTACTGAATATTAATAGCGCTCAAGCCCGTGCCAGTGCATTTGAAATTGGCATTCATAACAGCACCCTCGCCATGACCATTGCCCTGACCGTGATTGGCAGTGCTGCTGTGGCAATGCCAGCCGCGGTTTATTCTATCTTTATGTATATCTTTGCTGCAATTTTTGGCAGCTTGTTGAATCGGCTTGCACCACTCCCGGCGCAAACACCTTTAACGAATCTGGATTAGATAAGCTCTGGAACGCTTAAAAGGATGCTTCAGGCATCCTTTTTATTTTGGGAATGGATCAAGAAGATAGCAGCGTTGAGTCTGAACTTCCGTTACAATAGCTTTTTGAAAAATGTATAAAGGTTATTTCTGTGAAGTGGTTACAAATTCATATTACGGTTGAACAGGCTCAGGTTGATTTTACTGAGACATTACTCAGCTCGCTAGGCGCAGTGAGTGTGACTTTGGATGATGCTGAAAACCAGGATTTGCTGGAACCACTTCCAGGTGAAACGCCACTTTGGAATAAAGTGATTGTGACCGGTATTTATGCGCAGGAAGAAGGCGAAGAAATCGATGTTGCCGCACTAGAAACCTTTATTCGTACACAAATGCCAGATGCTCCGATCCGTCATGAACTGATTGAAGATCAGGCTTGGGAACGTACCTGGATGGATGCCTATGAGCCTATTCAGATTGCTGATAAATACTGGATCGTACCGGAGTGGATGGAAGCACCTGATGCCGATGCGGTAAACATCAAGCTTGATCCAGGTCTGGCTTTCGGAACAGGCAACCACGCTTCAACTTTCCTGTGCTTACAATGGCTCGGCAAAATTAATGTGAAAGATAAAATTGTCATCGATTATGGCTGTGGCTCAGGCATTCTCGCGGTAGCTGCACTGCTATTAGGTGCGAAAAAAGCATATGCTACTGATATCGACCCACAAGCTGTACTGGCGACTCAGCAAAACGCTGAACTGAATGGCGTACTGGACAAACTTTATGTCGGACTGCCAGAAGAATTTAGAGATGAGCTCGGCAATACCAAAGCTGACGTATTTGTTGCCAATATTCTGGCAGCACCACTGATGATGCTGGCTCCTGAGTTCGCAACTTTAATCAAATCTGAGGGACAGTTCGCACTTGCCGGAGTGATTGAAGAGCAAGTTGCTGATGTTACTAGCATTTACTCAAATTATTTTGATATATTAGAGGTAGAAAAACGAGATGAGCACTGGTGCCGTATCTCGGGTAAACGCCATAAGAACGAATGAGCCTATAAATAATCCATGAGTGACAAAAGAACCCATTGCCCTACCTGTTCCACCACCTATAAGGTCACAGTTGCTCAACTCACCGTTGCGCAGGGTATGGTTTGCTGTCCCAAATGTACTACTTCGTTTAATGCCTTATCGCATTTGGTGACCGAAACCCGGAATTCGGTCACCGCCCCAATGTCTCAGGCTCAGTCGAACTCCAGCGAATTCAGCAAAACTGATGCTCAAAATAGACCAGGTGTTTATCACACGGATCAGCAGCATCGTCATAGCCTGCTACAGATTTTTGATCAAAAAGTTGAACATTCCAATATTGACCTGGAAACCTATTTAAATAACCTGAATTATTTCAGTACCGAGCCAATTTCAGTATTACCGAGCATGAATTGGGAAGATCAGGCAGAAAAACAGACTAAACGCGGGCCAATGTACTATATAGGCTGGAGTTTACTCAATCTGTCACTGTTCAGCCTGCTGATGTTTCAATTCTTCTGGTTCAATCCGCAATACATCAAAAACAGTCACGTTATGAGCCTGGCCTTTAACACTGCCTGTGAAGTGTTTAATTGTTCCAATCTGGAAAAATACTACACACTGATTCAGGCCAATAAAGTCAAAATCAAGGCAACCGGTAATAATGAAGCTGAGTTTAGCGGTGAGCTGATCAATTTTCATGACCGTAGCCTGGCCTTACCGATTTTAAGAATCAATCTGGAACATCGCGGTGAAGTGATTGCAACTTATAACCTGTCCTCCGAAGAGTACCTGATTGAAAGTCTGGTCAATATTCAGCGCATCCCAAAAAACAGCCCGTTTAAATTCAAATTTAAGCTTCCAGTCGATCGTAAAAGCTTTGATCGCTATACTTTGGAAATAATTCGCCCCTAATCTGCTGAGAAAGCATTAAAAAATTAAAAAAAGTTAAAAAAAATGCAGTTTTCTTGCTCACTTTTGCTTAGACAATGGTATGATACGCGCCACGAAAGCTATGTGCTGCAACTCCTCGCGACTTTTTCACAACAAATACAGTCTTGCCTAATGCGCTATAAAATTTATTGCGTATCGTGCAGATTTTTTTGTTTTGATTTTGGTCAGTAACAAAACTTTAACTATTGTTACGCTTATTTTTCGACCAAATCGCAGAGATGTGTCAAGCTACAGGCTCAATGTAATGACTAAGTTTTAGAACTTCCGTTTTAGGATCTAAAATGGAGTTCATTTCAATTTCTAGACCACTTTTATATATCACTTTACCCAAGTGATATCTGTTTTTCGGATTAATTCGCATGAATAGCAAATCTCCTATTTTTACTGCACAATCTGATGTTGCTTTACGTATCCACGTAGATCGCGCAGTTCGCCACTATTTTGCACAACTGCAGGGCGAGCAACCATCTCAGGTATACGACATGGTGCTAGCAGAAATGGAGAAACCTCTTCTATCTGTAGTTCTAGAATATACACGTGGTAACCAAACACGTGCTGCCGAGATTCTCGGACTCAACCGTGGTACTTTACGTAAAAAGTTAAAAGCTCACGGTTTAATGAGTGAATAAATGATAAAATGCTTGCGGCTTCCGCAGGCATTTTTTTTAACCTGTAAATTGCTGATTTTGTTTTATTCTGTTCCTTGAAAACTGTGACGAAGATCATGACTATTAAACGCGCTTTAATCTCTGTGTCTGACAAGACTGGTATTGTTGAATTTGCACAAGAACTTGCTGCTCTAGGGGTAGAAATTTTATCTACAGGTGGTACCTACAAATTGTTGAAAGACAATAATGTGGCTGTAGTTGAAGTTTCGGAGCATACAGGTTTTCCAGAGATGATGGACGGCCGTGTAAAAACACTACATCCAAAAATTCATGGGGGTATCCTGGCTCGTCGTGGTCTAGACGAAGCTGTGATGGCTGAACACAACATTGATGCTATTGATTTAGTCGTTGTAAACCTTTATCCATTTGCTGCAACGGTAGCCAAACCAAACTGTTCACTTGCTGATGCTATCGAAAACATCGACATCGGTGGTCCTACCATGGTTCGTGCTGCAGCAAAAAACCATGCATCTGTAGGTATCATCGTAAATGCTTCTGACTATGCAACTGTCGTTGCCGAGCTTAAAGCTGAGGGTGCTTTATCTCATGCAACTCGTTTTGACCTAGCAGTAAAAGCATTTGAACATACTGCTCAATATGACGGCATGATCGCATCTTACTTAGGCGCTCGCGTAGGTAAAGAAGAAGGTCAGGCAGACAAATTTGCACGTACTTTCAATACTCAATTGAACAAAGTTCAAGACCTTCGTTACGGTGAAAACCCGCATCAAGCTGCTGCATTCTATGTAGAAGACACAGCGACTGAAGCTTCTGTTTCAACAGCGAAACAGCTTCAAGGTAAAGAACTCTCTTATAACAACATCGCAGATACTGATGCAGCACTTGAATGTGTGAAATCATTTGCGAAGCCTGCTTGTGTGATCGTTAAACACGCTAACCCATGTGGCGTTGCAGTATCTTTAGACGGTATTCAAGCAGCTTATGATCTTGCGTATGCAACAGATCCTGAATCTGCTTTCGGTGGTATCATTGCATTCAACCGTGAATTAGACGTTGCAACTGCACAAGCGATTGTAGATCGTCAATTCGTTGAAGTGATCATTGCACCGAGCGTTGCTGAAGGCGTTCTTGAAGTAACAGGCGCGAAGAAAAACGTACGCGTACTTGTATGTGGCGAACTTCCAGCAATCGATGCGCGTCAATCGCAACTTGACTACAAACGCGTAAACGGTGGTTTGTTAGTTCAAGATCAAGACTTGGGCATGATCACTAAAGATGATCTTAAAGTAGTCACCAAACGTGCGCCGACTGAACAAGAAATCGATGACATGATCTTCGCTTGGAAAGTAGCGAAATACGTAAAATCTAACGCGATTGTGTATGCTAAAAACCGTCAAACCATTGGTGTCGGCGCTGGCCAAATGAGCCGTGTAAACTCAGCTCGTATTGCTGCAATCAAAGCTGAACATGCTGGCTTAGTAGTTGAAGGTGCGGTAATGGCATCTGACGCATTCTTCCCATTCCGTGATGGTATTGATAACGCTGCGAAAGCGGGTATCAAATGCATTATCCAACCGGGTGGTTCTATGCGTGATGAAGAAACGATTGCTGCGGCTGACGAAGCTGGTATTGCAATGGTGTTTACTGGTATGCGTCACTTCCGTCACTAATTAATTTTAAATCCTCCCTAGCCCTCCTTAATAAAGGAGGGTTTTCTATATCATAGTAGAGCGAAGGGAGTCCCCCTTTTATCAAAGGGGGATTTAGGGGGATTCTATTTCAGAAGGATTTTTTTTAATGAATATTTTAGTTTTGGGTAATGGTGGTCGTGAACATGCACTTGCATGGAAAATCGCGCAAGATGATAAAGTCGCAAAAGTATTTGTAGCACCGGGTAATGCAGGTACTGCAACAGAAAATAAATGCGAAAATGTTGCCTTAAATATTTTAGACAATGCTGCGATTATCGACTTTGCAAAAAGCAATGCGGTTGATTTAGTGGTTGTTGGTCCTGAAGCACCACTTGTAAATGGTGTTGTAGATGCATGCCGTGAAGCTGGCGTTAAAATTTGGGGTCCAACTCAATTTGCTGCGCAGCTTGAAGGCTCTAAAGCATTCGCTAAACACTTCCTTAAACGCCATAACATTCCAACGGCTTTCTATGACGTATTTACTGAAGTAGATGCTGCGAAAGCATTTGTTGAGAAAAATGGTGCGCCAATCGTGATCAAGGCTGATGGTCTTGCTGCAGGTAAAGGCGTAATCGTTGCCATGACCAATCAAGAAGCATTTGCAGCAATTGATGACATGCTTGCAGGTAACAAGTTTGGCGATGCAGGTTCTCGCGTTGTGATCGAAGAATTCCTTGCGGGTGAAGAAGCATCTTTCATTTGTATGATTGATGGCGACAACATCTTGCCAATGGCAACATCGCAAGACCATAAGCGTATTTTTGAAGGCGACCAAGGTCCGAACACCGGCGGTATGGGTGCTTACTCTCCTGCACCTGTTGTGACTGCTGATGTGTTTGAAAAAACCATGAATGAAGTGATGCGTCCTACCGTTGAAGGTATGAAAAAAGACGGTCACGTTTACACTGGTTTCTTATACGCTGGCTTGATGATTGACGACAAAGGTCAACCAAAAGTAATCGAGTTTAACTGTCGTTTTGGTGACCCTGAAACTCAACCGATCATGATGCGTTTAAAATCATCTTTGGTGGATCTCGTTGAAGCTGGTATTGCAGGTAACTTACCTGCGGAAGCTGAATGGGATGAGCGCAAGACTGTCGGTATCGTACTTGCGTCACGTGGCTACCCTGAAACGTCTAGCAATGGTGATGTGATTTCAGGTTTAGACACTGAAATGACAGATGCGAAAGTGTTCCATGCAGGTACTAAAGCCAATGAAAATGGTGAGATCGTGACTGCTGGTGGTCGTGTACTTTGCGTGACTGCACTGGGTAATACCATTGGTGAAGCACAAGCAAAAGCTTTAGAACTTTGCAAAAAAGTGACATTCGACGGCGTTCAATACCGTAAAGATATTGGTTACCGTGCGATTGCACGTGAAAATGCTTAATTTTATTTAAGTATAAAAAACCCCGAATCTTTCGGGGTTTTTTATTTGCTTATACAATCTACACAACTATTCATACACCTATAAATAATTTACTCTTTTCCACATCACTAAAATAAGATGTTAAATATATGCATATTTGGAAATACTGCTGGGAATGTAAGCCCGATACTCCACAAAATAGATTAAATTTGAAAATCTATCCGAGAGCTATTGAAGGCTTTTCAAAAAATATAACTAATAATCAAGCGAAATCTATATGGACTTATAGCATCGATGCTTATCAATTTACCCAATGCCAAAAATGCAATGCACCCTCCTTACATATAGATTCATTTCATATAAAAGAGATCGATTTGGATCTTAAACAAAAAGTCACTTCGATTAAATCTGATTTAGAAACTTCAGGTAAATCTGATTCTTACCATGTAAAGAGTATGAGCTTTCCTAGATTCAATAGCTCCTTATTGCTAGAGAAAAAATGGTCTTTCAATCTACCTAAAGATGATATGTTGCTCTTCTTTGAAATCGTTCAAGCTTATGAACAAGGATTATTTATTTTAGCTCTTTCGGGAATTCGAACTCTAGTAGATAGATACTTAGTAAAAAAGGTAGGCGATAAAGGTGGGTTTGAAACAAAACTAAAAAAAATGTTAGAGGACAAACATATTAGTAAGACACAATATGAAATATTAAATACGATTATTGAGGGTGGAAATGCTTCTAACCATAGAGGCTTTAGACCTGAAGAGGAAATGGTAAAAACATTTTTAGACGTAGTCGAGGATATAATATCTTTGGACTATAAAACGAAACAGTTTAATGAGTTTAAAGAGCAAATCCCTAAACGAAACTAAAAAATCGTAACCAAATTAAGATACCTAATGACTATTCACCTTCAAACCCCTCGCCTGATCCTGCGCCAATGGCAAGACTCCGACACTGCGCCATTTATCCAAATGTGTGCAGATGACGAGGTCATGCGCTACTTCCCTAAAAAACTCGATGCGACTGAGGCAACCGCTTTTCTTGAACGTATTCGTACTGCTATTAAAACGCGTGGATGGGGACTCTTTGCCGTAGAACTCAAAGCGACAGGCGAATTTATTGGCTTTATCGGCTTACACGTGCATCCATCTGAATTTAAAATTGCCGATGCACCTGAAATTGGCTGGCGCTTGCTACCGCAATACTGGAATCAAGGCTATGCTACTGAAGGAGCCAAAGCGGTGCTGAAATATGCTTTTAGAAATCTAAGACTCGAGACAGTTATTTCTTTTACTGCATGCGTCAATACGCCATCAGAACATGTCATGCAAAACATTGGCTTAGAAAAAGTAGGAGAGTTTGACCATCCGCTTGTACCTGCCGATCATATCTTGTGTAGACACGTACTCTATGAAAAACAGCGTTCGGATTATCTGTATATTCCCTTTTGTTAAAACAAGCTTGCAGTATCATGACCTGAGGAAACCAAGATCAGATACTGACTCGCTTAGTTAATATAAAGGAAAGATTTATCTCGTTAATGATCGAATTTTCTTCATTTCCCAAAAAATCAGATATTTTTTTATATTTATCTATATGCATTTTTTATATTTCTATCTTACAAAATCTTATAAAGATCACTATTTAAACACATCCATTAAAACTATATTTTCAATATAAATAATATATTGTTTTAATTAACATTTTGTTTAAAAGATCTTTTTTATATTCGACTAAAGAGATAAGCAAGGCTTTTTTATCCAGTATATCGAATATAGATTTATTGCTATGATATCCGCAACTTCAGAGCACTCAAACCTTGCCATGTACTTATAAAATATCTATTTTCTCTCTCCAAATAGATTAAATACATCAGATTTGGGCTGCCTCTGACTTGATCAAGTTCACCAGAATTGTTGTTGCACGCTTGCAGCTTTCGACTTCAAGCTTTCTTCAACCATGATCAAGCTATCTACTTAGATCGTAATAAAACTCTTATTTAACACGATTTAAAAATGCTTATACTCTAGGCAAGAATAGAATTAGGACAATTTCATGAAAAAGTTACTTGGCGTTATCTTGAGTGCCTCTGTATTGACTTTAACTGGGTGTGGTAAACAGGAAGCGCCTGCTACTGATGCAGCGCAAACTAAAGATGCAAATGGTCTTCAAACTGTAACTATGGCGTCGACCGGTTCAGATGCAGACGTATGGCGTTATATCGCAACACTGCCTGAAACCAAAGCAGCTGGCATCAAACTTGATGTGAAAAATTTCACTGACTACGTGTCAATGAACACGGCAGTAGCCAACAAAGAAATCGATGTGAATGCATTCCAGTCTTATGCCTATATGGTTGCTTACAACGATGCCAACACAGCCAAAATTGCACCTCTATCTACCACTTATTTAGAGCCGATGGGTATTTACTCAAGCAAAGTAAAATCTTTAAATGAGTTTAAAACCGGTGCGACCATTGCCATTCCGAATGACGGCGCAAACGAATCACGTGCATTATTACTTTTACAATCAGCAGGCCTGGTTAAATTAAAGGCTGGTTTTGACAATGTCAAAGGTACAACTTCTGATGTGACCGAAAATGCAAAACAAATCGTGATTAAGCCCATTCAAATGGCGACTGCAGTACGCGTAAAAGATGAAGTTGATGCGATTGTGCTGGGCAATACCTTGGCAATGGAAGGTGGTTTAAACGTATTGAAAGATGCGATTTACTATGAGCCGATTGATCAAAGCACAAAAATGAACGTCAACGTATTAGCGGTTGCAGCAGATCGTCAAAATGATCCAGTACTGCAAAAAGTGGGTGCGTTGTATCATACGCCAGCAGTAAAAGCATATGTTGATGAACATTTTGGTGGTACTAAAGTTGCGGTAAACAAACCTGTGACGTATTTAACTGAATCAAAATAGTACTATAATAGACTTTTAGAACAGGCAAGGACGATTTCTTGCCTGTTTTTTTATCCGTGATGCAGTTTTTGACACTATGATTGAATTTAAAGATATTTCAAAACAGTATGAGCTTAAGGGTCAAACCTTGCATGCCTTGAATCAGATTAATCTTCAGATTCCAACCGGCAGTATTTTTGGCATCATCGGTTATAGTGGTGCCGGTAAAAGCACCCTCATCCGTCTGATCAACCTGCTTGAGCGCCCAAGTTCAGGCCGGATTATCATTAACGGAACAGATTTTACCGCACTGGATGCCAAAGCATTGCGTCAAGAACGTGCCAGCATCGGCATGATTTTCCAGCATTTCAATTTAATGCAAACCAAAACCGTGGCAGCCAATATCGAAATGCCCATGAAACTCCTAGGCTGGAGCAAGGCAGAACGGGAAAAGCGCCTCGAAGAATTATTAGACTTTATTGACCTAAAACATAAACGTCATGCTTTTCCAGATGAATTGTCTGGCGGTCAAAAGCAGCGTGTTGGTATTGCCCGTGCCCTTGCCAATCATCCAAAAATTTTACTCTGTGATGAAGCGACTTCTGCACTTGATCCACAAACCACCAAATCTGTTCTACAGCTACTTAAAAAAATTAATGAAGAACAAGGCATCACCATTGTTATGGTTACCCATGAAATGGATGTAATTGAAACCGTGTGTGATTATGTCGCCGTGATGGAAAAAGGTGATGTGATTGAAACCGGCAGTACCTTACAAATATTCAGTCAGCCCCAGCACCCGACGACCAAGAATTTTATTCAGACCGTATTACAGCAGCATTTACCAGTCAATATTCTGAATAATCTGGAAAACCAGAACCACAACAGTATTTATTGCCTGAAATTCCTTGGTAGCTCGGCACAGGAAACCGTGATTCAAGCGGTGATTAAACAGTTTGATATCAGTTTAAATATTCTGTTTGCCAATATGACCGAAATTAATGGCACGGTGATTGGCCAGATGTTTATTCAGCTACTGGGTGATGCACAAGAAATTCAAGCAGCAATAAAATTCCTTGAACAACACGGCGTACAAGTCGATCAGGCGGGAGTACAGGCATGAGAGATTTAATTGTACAGTGGCTGACAACGATCACGGCGCCGTTCTGGAAAAGCTCCCTGTCGATAGATCAGTTTGTGACAGCATTGCAAGAAACCTTTCATATGGTGTTCTTCGCGATGCTGTTTGGCTGTATCTGGGGCTTCATTCAGGCGATTACTCTGCTGGTGACACGTCCGAATGGAATTCTGCCGAATCGTGTGATTTATCACGGTCTCAATCCTATTGTGAATGCGCTGCGTTCGCTGCCGTTTATTATCCTGCTAATTGCAGTCATTCCACTGACCAAGTTAATCGTTGGTACATCGATTGGTACATGGGCAGCAATTGTTCCATTGACCATTTATGTCGGCCCATACATTGGTCGCCTGATTGAAACATCTTTGCTTGAAGTGAATGAAGGTATTATCGAATCTGCCCAAGCCATGGGCGCGACGCCAATGCAGATTATATTTAAGTTTATTCTGCCGGAAGCGCGTAGTTCCCTGATTCTTAACCTGACCACCGCCACCATCAGTTTGATTGGTGCCACGGCAATGGCGGGTGCAGTCGGTGCGGGTGGTATTGGTGACTTAGCGATTTCTTATGGTTATCAGCGTTTTGATACCTCTGTTGTCATCATGACGGTGATCGTATTACTGATTCTGGTGCAGATTGTACAAAGCCTCGGTGACTGGTTATCCCGACTTCGTTAAGCTAGTTTTTATGTATGAATAAATCCCTCTTTTTGAGGGTTTTATTGTTTTTAATACTTACAAACCCTTTCTCATTATTTCAAAGTAAAGTCCGGCAACTATTTGATACGTGCCACGGCGACAGGAAGTCGCCCGTTGGTCTGTGGCACATGGAAGTGCCATCAGATCAACAAAGGGGTTTTGTTACTTTTGCCCCGTCAAAAGTAAAAGAAAATATCTTCTAACAACTAACTAAATAATCAGCTTAAAAAATCAAATTCAAACTTGACCTAAAAGTTAGCCATTTCCCCTCATTTTCAAACTGAAACAATAAATCCCATGTTAAACTATTCAATGGTTTTAGCAGGGACTCATCTATGCACTTTGTTCATCTTGGTATTCATACAGAATTTTCGATTACTGAATCCATCGTACGGATACCTGACCTGGTCAAAGCTGCCGAAAAAGAACAGATGCCTGCCCTTGCGCTCACGGATCTTTCTAACCTGCATGCTGCCGTCAAGTTCTATGGCAAATGTTTGGGCAAAGGAATCAAGCCGATTCTGGGTTCCGAAATTCGCCTGAATGATGCCGAACATCGCATGACCTTATTGGCCATGACCAATACCGGCTGGCGCAACCTGACTGAACTGGTATCTGAAGGCTTTATCAGTGGTCAGCAACTGGATATCCCCTGCGTTCAAAAACAATGGATTTTAAATCAGTCTGAGGACATGATTGCCCTGCTCGGCATGCATTCCGATGTCGGCAAAATGCTGATGAGTTCAAATCCGCAAAAAGCGGAACCGCTGCTAGAAGAATGGGTCGAAAAATTTGGCAATCGTGTTTATCTTGCCCTGACCCGCACCAATCGTCCGGATGAAGACAACTTCATTCTGGAAGCCGTGAAGCTGGCAAAAAAATACAATATCGGTGTGGTTGCACATAATGATGTGCACTTCATGACCCGTGACGATTATGAAGCGCATGAAGCGCGGGTATGTATTGCCGATGGTTACGTGCTCGGTGATAATCGCCGCCCTAAAACCTATTCACCTGAACAATATTTCAAATCTGCTGAAGAAATGACGGCGCTGTTCTCGGATATTCCCTCTGCGATTGAGAACACCTACCACATTGCCAAACGCTGTAATGTCACATTGCGACTGGGTCAATACTTTCTGCCGGATTATCCGATTCCTGAAGGTCATACCATTGATACTTTCTTTGCACACTTGTCCAAAGAAGGTCTGGAAGAACGTCTGAATTTCCTGTATCCGCCTGAACAACGTGATGAAGACTGGCCAGAGATTCGCAAGCCTTATGATGAGCGAATCGAATACGAGATTAATATCATTAACTCGATGGGATTTCCCGGCTACTTCCTGATCGTGATGGACTTCATTCAGTGGTCGAAAAGTAACGGCGTCCCGGTAGGTCCGGGCCGTGGTTCGGGTGCAGGCTCACTGGTCGCCTATAGCTTAAAAATTACCGATCTTGACCCGCTGCGTTATGAACTGCTGTTCGAACGTTTCCTGAACCCGGAACGTGTTTCGATGCCCGACTTCGACGTCGATTTCTGTATCGCAGGCCGTGACCGCGTGATTGACTATGTAGCACGTACCTATGGCCGTGATGCGGTCTCCCAGATTGCAACATTCGGCACTATGGCGGCCAAAGGTGCGATTCGTGATGTTGCGCGCGTTTTGGGTAAATCTTATGGCTTGGCGGATCGTATCTCGAAAATGATTCCGACCAAGCCTTTAGGTCTAAGCCTGCTTGAGTCACTAGAAGCTGAACCCCAGCTTAAAGATATCGTCACCAATCCATCCAATCCAGACCATGACGATGCAGCCGAAATCTGGGAAATGGCACTGAAACTGGAAGGTATTACCCGAAACACCGGTAAACACGCCGGTGGTGTGGTGATCTCGCCAACCAAAATTACCGATTTCTCTGCGGTCATGTGTGATGCCGATGGTACCGGACGCGTGGCACAGTTCGATAAAGACGATGTCGAATCTGCAGGTCTGGTGAAGTTTGACTTCTTGGGTTTGCGTAACCTGACGGTGATTGAAGATGCGGTTAAAAATATTAATAAACGCATCAAAGCGGATAAACCTTTAGATATTGCCTATATCCCGCTTGAGGATAAAGACGCATATCTGGTCTTTGCCAATGCTAACACCACCGCGGTATTCCAGTTTGAATCCGTGGGCATGAAAAAGATGCTGAAAGAGGCACGCCCGAGCAAGTTTGAAGAAATTATTGCTTTCGTGTCGCTGTACCGTCCAGGCCCGATGGATCTGATTCCTGACTTTATTCACCGGATGCATGGTGGTGATTTTGAATATTTGCATCCATTACTTGAAGGCGTACTAGAACCCACCTACGGGATTATGGTGTATCAGGAACAGGTCATGCAGGCTGCACAATACTGTGCTGGCTATACCCTCGGTGGCGCGGACTTGTTACGTCGGGCCATGGGTAAGAAAAAACCGGAAGAGATGGTCAAACAGCGCCAGATCTTTATTGAAGGTGCATCGAAAAAAGACATTGATGAAGCTACCGCCAACCATATCTTCGACTATATGGAAAAGTTCGCCGGCTATGGTTTTAACAAATCGCATGCGGCTGCCTATGCTTTGGTTGCTTACCAAACTGCATGGCTAAAAGCGCATTATCCGGCGGAATTCCTGTCTGCGGTATTGACCTCGGAGATGCAGAACACCGACAACGTGGTATTTCTGATTGATGACTGTCGCAAGAATAATCTGGAAGTTTTGCCGCCGTCAGTGAATATGTCGCTGTATCAATTCCATGCCACTGATGAGCAAACTATTGTCTATGGTCTGGGGGCAATCAAAGGCGTCGGTGAAGCGGCGATGCAATCGGTGATTGACTCACGTGCGCAAGAAGGTCCATTCCGTGACTTATTTGATTTCTGTCATCGTATTGACCTGAAAAAAATCAATAAGCGCACCCTGGAAGCACTGATTCGCTCAGGTGCACTGGATTGCTTAGGCATTGATCGTGCCGACCTGATGGCGCAACTGCCTGAAGCGGTTCAAGCTGCGGAACAGGCACGTTCCAACCGTGAAACCGGCATCATGGACTTGTTTGGCGAAGTGGAAGAAGTTCAGCGCAAGCCATCTAAACCCGTCAAACCTTGGGCGGATGAAGTTCGCCTGAAAGGTGAGAAAGACACACTTGGTCTGTATCTGACCGGCCACCCGATTGATGTGTATCGCAATGAGCTGAAAGCCTTTGTGCCTAGTCAGATCAATGAGCTAACGCCGACCCGCCGTGGTGTAACCACCGTGTTTGCAGGACTGGTGGTAGATATTGCCAACTTCCCGAACCGGATGATGATGACCCTAGATGATGGTACGGCACGGATTGAGATTTCAGCCAATCACGAACGCTTCAACCGCTTTAAAGAGATTATCCAGCTCGATAAAGTGGTGGTGATTGAAGGCGAAATCTATGAGCGTGAAGGCTTTGACCGTCCGATGGGACGCCTCACCAAGGCATTTAGCCTGAATGAAATTCGCCAGAAACGTGCCAATAGCATCAAGATCACCCTCACAGCCGAGCATTTCAGTAAGAGCTTGAGCCGTGACCTGCAGCAAATTCTGACTCCTTATTGCAATGTCGATATGTCCGCACATATTCCGGTGATTCTATATCTGGACTATCCGTATGCCACGACTGAACTGCATCTGGGTCTCAACTGGAAAGTCGCCCCACTGGATGAGCTCCTAGCCAAATTGCGTGATTATTTTGGTAAAGAAGCCTTGCATATTGAATACCAGGTCAAGTCCAAAGCTGCCAAAGCCGTGTTCTATGAACAGGCCAAGCCGGTGGATATTCCTCCGCCGCCTGCAGGCATGAGCATGGATGATGCACTGGAAATGTATCAGGCTGAATCCCAACCGCAATATTCATAAATCCTGATCTTTAAAACACCTTAAAATTGGAATCCTCATGAGTCAAATTGACAATGCTGCTGTTTCAGCACATCTCTCCCATGTGCGTATTGTCATGGTCAATACCACTTTACCTGCCAATATCGGCAGTGCCTTACGTGCCATGAAAACCATGGGCCTGTCCAAACTGGTTCTGGTGGCACCGAAAACCTATCCGCATCCGGATATTGATGCGCTGGCTGCGGGTGCAACTGACCTGATCGAGCAGATCGAGATTGTAGAAAGCCTGGAAGATGCCATTAAAGACTGTCAGATTGTATTCGGTACCAGCGCACGCAGCCGTACCATTCCCTGGCCGCTGTTAGATGTGCGTCCTGCCGCAGAAAAAGCCATGACCGCTGTTGTTCAAGAGCAGCAGGAAGTTGCGATTTTATTTGGCCGTGAAGACCGTGGTCTGACCAATGAAGAACTGGCGATGGCCAACTATCACCTGACTATTCCTGTGAATACTGATTATGGCGTACTGAATGTAGCTCAGGCGATTCAGGTGATCTGCTATGAGATGCGCATGGCGACGATGAGTCAAATTGAACAGCCACGTGATGCTAAAGCGACCATGCAAGTCATTGATGGCATTGAAATGGAATGGGATGAACCCTTGGTCAACCATGCCCAGATGGAACAATTCTATCCGCATTTGGAAAAAATGCTGGCAGAAATTGAATTTATGGATCCAAAAAATCCAAGATTATTGCCTTTACGCTTGCGTCGCCTCTTTGGACGTATACAATTAGATCGTATGGAATATCACTTACTTCGTGGTATTTTCAGCCGTGTTCAGGCATTGAACAACGGTACCTGGAAAAAATCTTCACACACATCATCACAGGACGAGGATCAAATCTAATGCTAAAACAGCTCAAAGAAGATATACAAGCTGTCTTTGCGCGCGATCCTGCAGCACGCAATACCTTAGAAGTCTTAACCACTTACCCTGGCATTCATGCGCTGATCATGCATCGCATGGCACATGAGCTATGGAATAAAGACTGTAAAGGAACTGCGCGTGCGTTGTCTTCGTTTAGCCGCTTTGCCACCGGCATTGAAATTCATCCCGGCGCAAAAATTGGCCGCCGTTTCTTTATCGATCACGGTATGGGTGTGGTCATTGGCGAAACTGCTGAAATTGGCGATGACGTGACGCTTTATCACGGCGTGACTTTGGGCGGAACGACCTGGAATAAGGGTAAACGTCATCCGACCCTAGAAGATGGCGTGGTGGTCGGTGCTGGTGCCAAGATTCTAGGGCCATTTACCGTGGGTAAAAATGCCAAAGTCGGTTCTAATGCGGTCGTCACCAAAGCGGTTCCTGAGAACGCCACAGCGGTGGGCAACCCGGCACGTTTTATCACTAAAGACAAACCCAAAGATGATGCTGAAGCCCGTCGTCGCGACTATGCCGAAAGTATCGGTTTCCAGCCCTATGCCGCGACTGAAGACCAGTCTGATCCGATTTTAGAAGGTATGCGGATTCTGCTGGATCGCATTCAGCAAAATGAAAAACGCATGAACAACTTGTGCAATCGTCTTTCTTTGTTAGATCCGACCTTTAACAAGCAGCAACAGGATGGCCAGCCTTTGAGCAAAAAAGAGTTGGAGATTCTGGAAGAAGCGCGCCGTGAATGTGAAGCGCAAACCAGCCAATCCAAAGCCTGAATATCACACTTCACTCTGTAACACGGGTTTACTTGCATGATCGTTATACTTTTCATAGACTGACGATCATGCAATTTTTGAATAGATGTTTTAAAAATAACAGAATGGATGACTATTATGACCTTTAAGCCCTTGGCACTTGCTTGCTTAGCATTCACAATTACTGCGTGTTCCACCACTCCTCAGAAATCTGCTGAGAAACCTGTGGACCAAGTGGTTTTTGTAGAGCCTGAACTGAGCCCACCATTTTATGCTTTAAATCCATTCAATTATAATGAACCGCCTGAATTTGAAGTGCATTTGAAAAAAGCTGCAGCGCAGCCTGTAACCAAGATGGTGGTGACGGATCCTAATGATCCATCCAAGCAACTGACCCTGGATGTGAATAAACTGATTATTCCAGTGGTAGATAGCAATACACGTGCAATGCGTTATGCAGCACTTGCCAATTCAAATGAAATCGATATCACCGAAATTGACGATTTCCTGCAAATGGTCGAAGGTAAGGCACGTCATTATCCACCACGTTTCAGCGATCGTCAGGAACGCCGTGGTTTTGAAGCCAAATTGCGTGAAGTCACCCGACAACTGGATACTTTAGCGGCCCGTCCAAATGCCTCTTTTGATGTGTTGATGCGTGCTTTTAAAGCCAGCGTGATGGCACGTAACCTGGATCTGGGTTCAGTTTATACCACCAATTCCCTGACCTATGCCCAGCGTATTCTCAAAATTAATCCAGAAGATCCTGAGGTCAACTTCTGGTTTGGTTTTGGTCTGTCTGAAGGCGGTGGTCAACGTGAAGCCATCGCTTATCTGGACAAAGCCATGAAAGCTGGCGTTCAGGAGGCTTATCTTTCTGCAGCCAATAACTATATTGCATTGGAACAGAAGAAAAATGCCACTCAAACCTTGGCGAACTATAAGGTGAAATATCCGCAAGAAGCTGAAGTGGCTGACCGCCTGATTCAGGAAATTGAGAAAAATGGCCGCTGGAATGTTTGGCAAATTCTGCAAAGCTCAACACCTGCTCCGGCTACAGACCCAGCAACAGCACCGGTGACCCCATAATCAAGATTCGCTTCAATTTGATTACAAATAGACTGCTACGGCGGTCTATTTTTATGGGAAAAAATTAGTAAAATACAAAACATTATCCCGCTTTATAACTTGAATTCAGTGAAAAGTTTTATGCACGAAAAAATAAATAAAAGATTAATGCTGTGCACTTTACTCATCACCAGCATACTCAGCGGCTGTCAGGTGGTCAGTGTTAAGGAACAGGCGATTAATGTCACGCTGAACAATGAGCGTGACAGTATCTTGACCCGCGACAAGCTTAGCGAAGCCAGTCTGAATGTGTTGTCCATGACAGGTCTTGAAGCTCAGATCTGTATTGATCAGCCCGAAGAATGTGTGGAAGATCTGAAAAGTATTCCCCAGATTTTAGATGAACAATTGCTTTCTACAGCAAGTGAATTATATCTAGCCAACTCCTTACAAAATGCCAAGTCTGCTGAATGTAACACCGGAATTTTAAACAAAACCCGATCACCGGAAAAACAGCAACGACACAAGCAGAACATCCAGAAATGTCTGGATCAGCAGCTCACTATGCTGGATAAAAGCATTCGTTATAGCTATGCCTATCTATTTAAAACCGAGCGTGCGCCGCAAGAGCGTATTTTTGATAACCGCCAGGTCCAGATTCGTGACTTTTATAACCTGGCAATTGCTCATCTGATTCAACGCTATGCTGAACGTTATGAAGCCAAACAGTCCGGCCAGCGCATTCAGGTCGGTGACAGTGTATACACCATTGATCTGGAAAATTTTCCGCAGCTGAAAAACCAGACCATTGAACAGCTGATGTCTACCTATAACATGAACTTTTCCGGCCTACGTTCCATCACCCGCCGTGATGGTTTTGGTTCAGAATTTTTAGTGGTTTTACCTGAAGCACAGCAAACCGAGCAGGATAAAAAATATATTGTCGATCCGCTCAAGCACAACTATCCAAATGGTAAAAATCCTAACATTCATTCAGCACGCTATCTGGCGACCACCATTACTGCTGTACCAAAATCCGCGAATTCGACTGAACAGATTTTATCTACTTCGGAGTTTCACCTGAAACTGTATGACCCTTATAAACATGAAAAGATCAAAGTAGCTTCGAAAGAATATGCGCTAGCCGCCAACTTTTCCGCACCTTACGGTTTATGGCTGGCCGAGAACAATCTGGGGCGTTTAGCCTATCTGACGCTGATTAATCGCGAAGACAGTCTGAGCATGCCGCACCTGTACATGCTGGAACCTTATAATCCGGACAAGAAAGTGCTGGTATTGATTCATGGCCTGGCCAGTAGTCCTGAAGCCTGGATTCGTCTGACCAACGACATTATGGGTGATCCGGTATTAAGAGAAAATTTCCAGGTCTGGCAGGTATTTTATTCTACTAATATGCCGATTCTGGAAAGCCGTTTTCAAATTAATGCACTGGTTCAGCAAGGCTTTGCCCAGGTCGCGAACAATGCACCAGCCAAAAAAGATGCGGTACTGGTCGGACATAGCATGGGAGGTGTGATTGCCCGTTTAATGGTCAGTCAGGCCGATATTACCCAAGATGCATTCAAGCTGGTACAAAATACCCGCATTGCACAATTTAAGGATAACCCGCTCTTTAAAGCACGCCTGCAAATGCGGCCTATTCCAAATTTCACTCGGGCCATTTTCTTAGCGACACCACATCGTGGGACAGAATATGCCGACCGCTGGCATACCAAACTGGCCCGTAAAATTATCCGTATACCGGGTGCATTTTTGGGTGCCTTTGCCGATACCCTGCAAGGCCAGATCGGGTTAAACGAGTTTGTCAAAGAACTGGGGCATGACCTGATTCAAAATGGCCCAAGCGATCTGAGTGAAAATTCAAAATTCACGGCGTTGACCCAGGATATTCAGCCTTCTAAAGATATCAAATTTCACTCGATTATCGGCAATACCGTAGATACGCAAGACACCAAGCTCATGAGCGATGATATCGTTTCATATGAGAGTGCTTACCTAAATGGTGCTGTATCTAGCAAAGTCATTAAGGGTGGCCACTCGATTCAGGAAACGCCTGAAGCCGTACTGGAATTACGCCGGATTCTCAGATTACATCTGACCGATCTTGGTCTTTATGATCCGGAATAAACTATCGTCTTGATTGAGACTTGCCACCGCATGTTCGCATCCGGTGGTTTATTTTTTAAAATTGCAAATAATGCTGAATAAGAAGCCATAGCGACAGATCTGAGCGCTGACTTAAAGATTCATCTGGAATTTCATTTCTTTCTAAAAATTAAATTTGATAGACTTGCTGCAATACAGCTTTAAAGCTGAATTGAATCAGCAGATTCATTTCACATTTTCGATCTCCTGTGCTCAACCATGTTGGATTGGCCTGATTGAAAATGTGCTTTAAATTTTCCTGCATAGCCTATTGAGCAGTATTTGCATTTATCTCTTGTTGAAAGGATTTATTTTTAATGACCAGTTCAGAAATTATGGCTGATCTTTCTACCTTAACGCCCATGATGCAGCAATACATGTCGGTGAAAATGCAGCATCCGCATTCTTTGATGTTTTATCGTATGGGTGATTTTTATGAACTGTTCTTTGAAGATGCACACAAGGCAGCCAAGATTTTAGGCATTACCCTGACCCATCGTGGTAAAGCCAATGGTCAGCCAATTCCTATGGCGGGCGTGCCTTATCATGCAGCCGAGGGCTATCTGGCACGTCTGGTCAAAAAAGGCGAAACCGTGGTGATCTGCGAGCAGATCGGCGAGGTTACTGGCAAAGGACCGGTTGAGCGTGGTGTAGTTCGAATTATTACGCCGGGCACACTGACCGATGATGCCATGCTCGGTGCACATCAGAGCTCGAATCTGGTGGCTTTATGTATTCAGCAGAATCAGATCGGCATTGCACTTCTTGATCTCAGCGCCGGCCTATTTAAAGTCCAGCAGCAGGATTATGATCTTAACCAGCTCATGATTGAACTGGCGCGTTTGATGCCAAGCGAAATTCTGCTGGATGAAAGTATCACTGATCCGACATTGACCGAACAACTCAAACAGCAACTGGATATCTCGGTCACCAAACGTCCCGATGTCGACTTCAACCTGAACAATGCGCAAAAAACCTTATGCGACCAGTTTGCTGTCAGCACGCTTTCAGGTTTCGGCATTGATCATTTACCTTTGGCTAAAGCAGCGGCTGCGGCACTGATTCACTATGCAAAAGAAACCCAGAAAACTGCGTTACCGCATATCCGCACGATTCAGCTAGAACAAAGTTCAGATTTTATTGCTTTGGATCCGGTGACACGCCGTAATCTTGAACTGATTGAGCCTTTATTTGAACATGGGACATCCTTATTTCAACTGATCAATGACTGTCAGACTGCTATGGGTGGACGCTTGCTCAGTCGCACCCTGATGCAACCTTTACGCGATACCGCGCTGCTGGATGAGCGCCTGGATGCCATTCAAGCCTTGCTGCAAGGTTTCCACGAAGCACCTGTACGTCTGGTGCTTAAAGAGATTAGCGATATTGAACGCGTGCTGAGCCGTATTGCGCTTGGCAGTGCCCGCCCACGTGATCTGGTACAACTGCGTCAGGCCTGTGCGCAAATTCCATTTTTACGTCATGCCCTGCAACCGATTGTGAGTCAGCAACAGTCCACGCTCTTGGTGCAGCTCAATGAAGAACTCGGCGACTTCCATGGTTTGCATCAACGCCTGATGTCAGCCATTGTAGAAAATCCACCCGTCCTGCTGCGTGATGGTAATGTCATTGCAGAAGGTTTTGACAGTGAACTGGATGAACTGCGTCAGATTCGTGATCATGCCAGCCAGTTCCTGATTGATCTGGAAATCAAAGAGCGTGAACAAAGCGGCATTCCGGGACTGAAAATCGGCTATAACCGTGTTAGTGGCTATTATATTGAGTTAACCCGAGCACAAGCCGAACAGGCACCCGAGCATTATATCCGCAGGCAAACCCTGAAAAATGCCGAACGCTACATCACGCCTGAACTGAAAGCATTTGAAGACAAAGTCTTATCTAGCGAATCGCGTGCCTTGGCCCGTGAAAAAATGCTGTTTGAAATGCTGCTGGATGAACTGCGTCAGGATATCGGCAGTTTACAGATGATGAGCAGCGCCATTGCCCAGATTGATCTGATTGCTAATTTTGCCCATCAGGCGCGTTTACGCAACTGGTCGCGTCCAAAATTTAGCCCTGAAATCGGTGTAAGTATCACTGCTGGACGACATCCAGTGGTAGAAGCCCTCAGTAAATCGGCCTTTACTCCGAACGATACGCGACTGGATTTTTCCCATCGCATGGCCATCATTACCGGCCCCAACATGGGTGGTAAATCCACCTTTATGCGCCAGACTGCATTGATCGTGTTGCTGGCTTATTGTGGTGCCTATGTTCCAGCGCAAGCTGCAACTTTAGGTCCGGTTGACCGTGTCTTTACCCGTATTGGTTCTGCCGATGATTTATCGACCGGCAAATCAACCTTTATGGTGGAAATGACCGAAACCTCGCAAATCCTGCATCATGCCACCAGCCAGTCTTTGGTACTCATGGATGAAGTTGGCCGTGGAACCAGTACCTATGATGGCTTGTCTTTGGCTTGGGCCTGTGTGCTGGATCTGACCAAACGCATTCAATGTTTATGTCTATTTGCTACCCATTATTTCGAACTGACTGAACTGGATAAGGAAAGTGGCATTAATAACTACCATGTCACGGCCAAAGAGCTGAATGGTAATCTGATTTTATTGCATAAGGTGCAACATGGCCCGGCCAGTCAAAGTCATGGCTTGCAAGTCGCGAAATTGGCAGGCATTCCGGCTGCGGTGATTAAAGAAGCGCAAAACCGCTTAAAGATTCTGGAAAAACAGCATCAGGCCAAGCCACTGAGCCCGCAGCATGATCTGTTTGCAATGCCTGAAGTTATGGAGCCTATAGAACGTATCATCGAAATTGAAAAAGAATCGCCTGCACTGGACTTACTCGAAGATATTGATGTAGATAGTTTAACTCCGCGTGAAGCCTTGCAGCAGTTATATGCGCTCAAAGACCTGATCAAACAGCCAAGTTAATTCTCGGTCCTAGACCTCATCTGGCATAGGGTCGATGTCCTGAACATACCGATGAATGCTGTAATTCATCGGTATGCGACCTTTTTTCAAATTTAACAGCCCTATATATAACAAATATCAATAAAAGGAATTGTTAGTTCCCCCTGTTTTTGCCTAAAATACAGCATTCGTAATTAGAACCATATTTTTTAGGTAGCTGTCGCCATGACCTTCGTTGTCACTGAAAATTGTATTAAATGTAAATATCAAGACTGTGTTGAAGTTTGCCCTGTAGACTGTTTCTATGAAGGTCCTAACTTCCTTGTGATTAACCCGGACGAATGTATCGACTGTGCGTTATGCGAACCTGAATGCCCGGCAAATGCAATTTTCTCTGAAGACGAATTACCAGAAGGTCAGGAAGTCTTTATTGAACTGAATGCTGACCTGTCACAAAAATGGCCAAATATCACACAAATTGGTGACCAGCCAGCAGACCGTGAAGAATGGAATGGCAAAGCAGACAAATTACAATACCTTGAAAAGTAATTAACCTGAGTTCGATATAAAAAAAGAGTAGAAAAAAAAGCCCTGTATTTGTAACATATTGGTTCTCAAGACAAAATGTTATAAAACAAGGCTTTTCAATGGATCATATTACCGAATTATTTTGTATTTTGGATGATTTCTGCAAAAAATTTAATGAGTCTTTAGAGAAAGCTTTAATTTCTGATCAAAAAACCAGGCTGAAAAAGTCAGCTTTAAGCTTGTCTGAAGCAATGACCATTGTCATTTTATTTCATCAATCCGGGTTTAGATTCTTCAAATATTTTTATTGCCAAATGATCGTTCCATTCTGGAAATCTGCTTTTCCTAAACTGCTTAGCTACAACCGATTTATTGAAATCATGCCCCGTTGTTTGCAAGCTCTGAGTAGTTTCTTCCATCAAGTGAAAGGAAAAGATACGGGAATCAGTATCATTGACTCCACTAAATTGGTGGTTTGCCATAATCTTCGGATTAAAAGGCATCGTGTATTTAAAGGTTTGGCCGGTCGTGGAAAAAGTAGTACGGGTTGGTTTTATGGTTTTAAATTACACCTGATTATCAATAATTTAGGTGAAATTATTAATCTCACACTTACATCAGGAAATGTTCATGATGTTGCTGTACTTGAATCTTTAACTAAAGAGTTAAAAGGAATTTTACTCGGAGATAAAGGCTATTTGAGCAAAGCAAAAGCTGAAGCTTTAGCAGCCAGAGGACTAAAAATATTGACTCCATCACGCAGGAATATGAAAAATAAACCTATTCATACTGAACAAGAAAAACAATTGCTTTGCAAAAGAGGATTGATCGAAACAGTAAATGATCAGTTAAAAAATTTGCAGCAACTTGAACATTCACGTCATCGTTCGGTCAACAACTTCATGGTGAATATTATGGCTGCTGTAGTGGCTTATTGCTTGAACCCCAATAAGCCAACTTTCCAAAATATGCTAAAAGGCTAAGTGGATTTCATCGAACTCAGGTTAATTAGTTTAAACTTTAAAAGATCAGCAAATGCTGATCTTTTTTATACTCAACGCACACATTTCATTGCAATATTCTCCAAATTTCTCCCTATATTTAGTCTAAAATAGCGCTATTTTGTAAATATCTGATTTCTATAAATGAAGAACTTGTTAAAGGGATTATTGAGTCTTTGTATAATTCCTCTTGTTTTTGTGGGCTGTACCACGACCACAAAACAACCTGGACAGGCCACCACACCTGCTGGAAAACGGATTTACATTCCACAAGAACGTGTTCAATACGATCGTAAAGCCCACCCAAAAACTGTGCCTTATGTGTATACCCACTGGGTATCGGCACTGGATAATTTGTCACGCGTGCGTGAATATGAGGTTTTTCTGGAACGTCATGGGGTTGGCAATATCATTCCGAGTTTCGAATTGATGCGTACTGCACGTGATTGGGCCAAGTGTGGCCGTTCCCAATACATGATTCCAAGCCGTGAATTATGGGCCAATCAGATCCCAACTTTAAAAGTCTTTAAATATCTGGTTGCAGCCAATGTACTGACTGATTTTGAAGTCACATCAGTCTATCGTGACCTGCCTTTGAACCAGTGTGCCGGTGGTGCCAATTCTTCACGCCATCTTTACAACTCTGCGATCGATTTCCGGATTGGGCCTGAATATCCTCAGGCACAAGATTATAGCTATATTGAAAATACCAAGTTCAAATTGTGTCAGTTCTGGGTCCAGCATGGTCAAAGCCTAAATATGGGACTCGGCATGTATGCTTCTGGCCAAATCCACATCGATACCCAAGGTTATCGTACTTGGGGACCGAGTTTAGGCCGTAATTCTTCGATGTGTAATTACTAAGTCATGACAACCGCTCTACAAAGTTCATCCAGGACTTTTTAGAGCCTAAAAAATCAGCACCTATAGAACAATAAATTGCGCTCTGCCGCGAAAAGTTTAAAATGCACGCATCGCAATCGAGGTGCTAAGACTATGCAACAAATGTGGACAGACATTGATCACTACATTGATTCACATTTAATTCCTGAAGACCCCATTCTGAATCAAACTCTTGAGAATACCGCAGCGCACGGTTTTCCTGATCATCTGGCTGTAGCACCAAATCAAGGCATGTTGTTGCAGATGCTAATCCAGATGAACCAGTGTAAACGTGTACTGGAACTCGGCACATTTGCAGCATATAGCACCATGTGGCTGGCACGTGCCTTGCCTGATGATGGCTATATCCTGACGATTGAAGGACGTGATACCCATGCGGCAATGGGTCAGGAAAATATTGATCGCGCGCAGCTTAAACAGACCGTCGAACTGAAATGCGGCCGTGCAGCAGATGTGCTTAAAGCCCTGCCTGAAGATACGGAAGCTTTCGATTTCATCTTTATTGATGCAGACAAACAGAGTTATCCGGAATATCTGGAACTCAGTTTAAACCTGTCGCACTCAGGTACACTTATTTTTCTGGACAATGTGATTCGTGCTGGCGAAATCATTAACCCGGACAATAATAAACCAAGTATTGAAGGCATTCGTGACATGTTTAAAGCGCTTCAAAATCATCCACGTATCTTGTCATGCACTGCTTTACAAACGGTTGGCAGCAAAGGACATGATGGTTTTGCACTTGCGATTGTGAAATAAAACAAGAAGAACAAAAATCACCCAATGACATATTTACCATAAATAACATTAACTTATAAATATTAACCACAGAGTTATCCACAATATATGAGGATAACTCTGGTCATTTTTAAATCAAGCTGTAACAATTTACGATTAGACTTCGCGCTTGGCTATTATATGCAATTCTCACTTCGCAACCAGTAAAGGCACTTTTGAATTCCGGAAAATCGTGGTCGCAATACTGCCCAAAAAGAACTGGTGAATTTTACTGTGACTAAATGCACCCAACACGATCAGCTGAATTCCGAGTTCCTGCTGATAGGTCAAAATATTTTCTGCGACATCGCCATAGCGGTATTGTGGCACCACATCTAAACCAGCCTGATTTAAATATTGCAAAGGCTCATTCAGAATCTCAGCATGATCACCGATATATAACAAATGGCATTGCAATAAGCGCAGCAGATCACTTTCCGCAATCCGTTTCATCATCTTGATACAGGTCGGTGAATATTCATAGGCGAAAATAAATCGTGTCGGCGGCTTAAACTGTTCTCCGACCGTCATCACGGTACAATTGGCCCCACGAATAAAATTTTCCACATTGGTACCGATCGGTTTGTTTTTTTCAGCCGAGCGTTCACCAAGCAATCCAATCACCGCGATATCATCAGGCTGCAGGATCTGGAAGCTTTGCTCCAGAAAATCACCCTTTTCCTGAATATGTGTGGTTTGAATACCGTGTTCTGCCAGAATCCGCTCGGAAATGTGTTGCAGCAGGTTATTGCTATAATCCAGCGCAATTTCACTTTGTTTTTGTTCAAGCTCAGCCAGTTCTTTCAGTAACATGGCATTACTTTCAAAGCCAATCACTCCGCTGATTTCCCCCAGATGATAACTGGCCGGGTAATAATCCAAAACCTGTAACAGGACCAGTTCACGGCCAGTCTGTTTGGCAATCCATGCCGCCGCGTCAGCCAGCGCGTTTATACATGGTGATGAGTCGATGCAGGCGATGACACGTTTCATGTTTAGCCTCTCTTCTATTTATGATAAAAATTTCTTAGTTATTTTTAACTTAGCATAAGCATTCAAAAATGTGCAGCGAAATCTGTAAGGCTTGACTTGAAATATGTTAACTTTTATGTGAACAAATATAGATCAATATATCGAACCATCTGCTGAGTCAGGCTGTTGCATCAAGCACTTGACTTCCAAAAGCTTATTCACGATAGCGAATGAATTGGGCCGGATTACCGGCGACAATCGCACGCTTCTCGACATCCTTGGTCACCATACTGTTCATTCCCACCACGGCCTGATCTGCGATTTTAATTCCGTCCTTGATACCGACATGCGCACCGAGCCACACATCCCGACCAATCTCGATGCCTTGCGAACGTACTGGCTGCTGATAAATCGGCTGCTCCAAATCCATGCCATGATCAAAGGCATAAAGATGACAATAAGCGGCGATACGCACCTGATCATGCAGTTTAATCCCCACCCGACCGCCATCCAGAATACAGTGATGATTAATCGCCACTTCATTACCAATGTCCAGAGGGCCATGCAAGGTGCAATCTGCGGCAATAAAGGTATTATCACCAATAATGATTTTGCGTCCCGGCTCCGCGAAAATATGTGCAAGAGGTGAAATAAAACAGTTTTCACCAATCTCGACGGTTTCCATCTCCATCAGATAAGCCTGATAGTCCTTTTGCCACGCTTCTGCCCAACCGCGATTTTTAGGCTTTAAGGACCAGTACAGCCAAGGCATATAATTCAGGCGATGTTTATGCTGCTCACGATATTTCAGTAATGGATCTACGTCAGTCATCTGTCGCTTCTTCTATGATTTTGAGCTGTTCCCGGCCACGGGTCACATCTTGAATTTTTAGGGCAAAAGGTTGAATTTGATGTAACTGAAATAAGGCTCTGACCTGTACTCCTTCAGCTGTATATTCTTCCTGATAGTCAATCTGTTGCTGGTTCAACTCATATTGAAAGATGGCCCACTCATTGAATTGACAGGAAAATTGCACCTTTTTCTTTTCAATCAGTTCAATTTTTTCTGCTAACAACAAACATTGTCCAGCACAGCCGCCATAGGCACGTACCAAGCCCCCTGTTCCCAGCTTGATCCCGCCATACCAGCGATTGACCAGCACCAGCACATTGGTCAGCTCATTGCCTTCAATGGTTGCCAGAATCGGGCGTCCTGCAGTACCTGAAGGTTCACCATCATCATTAAAGCGTACCTGATGGCCAATTTTCCAGGCCCAGCATTGATGGGTGGTACTTGGATCGCGATAAGCCTCCAGAAAATCTTTGACGTCCTGCTCATTTTCAACAGGTGTGGCAAAGGCCTGAAAGCGGCTTTTTTTGATGTCTTCCTCAAAACTGACCAGGCTGGCAATGGTAAATGGCATAACTTCAGGCTTTAAACTCTCACTGCTGCAGTATACCCGCTTTGCACAGACAAATAAAAAGCCTCTCCACGGAGAGGCCTGATTTTGATCGATTGTTTTACTCAATTGCTTGGCAAATATTACCGTTCACGCAAGGCTTCTTTGGCTTTATTAAATGGCTTGATCAGATAATCCATCACGGTTTTTGAACCAGTACGAATATCCACGGTGGCCACCATCCCTGGAGTAATATTGAACTCCTGCCCGGCATTATTGCTGAGCTTGTCGCTATCGGTACGGATATACACCCAATAATAAAATTGATCCTGCTTGACTTCATCACGCAAGGTATCCGGTGAAATCATGGTTACTTTACCGCTTAGCCCGCCATAAATTGAATAATCATAGGCGCTAATTTTGACCAGCGCTTCCTGATCAGGGCGAATAAAGGCAATATCACGCGGCGAAATTCGAGCTTCAACCAGTAATTTTTCATCTAGTGGCACGATGGTTATCAACTTGCCATTTTGTGGAATCACGCCGCCCAGCGTCATCACATCAATCTCTTTGACCACACCGCGAACCGGTGATTTAAAAACAGTTCGGCTCAAAGTATCCGACTTGCCACGTACCACCTGTTGCTGAGTTTCCACATCGGTATTGGCTTTGGACAGCTCTTGCCGCGCATTTACATAATATTGATTACGGATATCATTCATCTGATTACGCAGGTCATTGGCTTCACGTTTTAGACGCAACACTTCAACTTCACTGGCTGCCCCTTTGGCGACCAAGGGAGCGGTCATTTCCAGTTCTTGCTGCACCAGTAACAAAGCCTGTTCCAGGCCTGCAACAGATTCTTGCAAATTGGCTCGACGCGACTGATACAGGGCCGTTTCTTCTTTAACCAATTTGGGGTATTTCAACACTTCTTCAGGAAAGACCAACGGTGCGCCGGTGACTTCCGCACGTAAACGGGCTGAAGTGGCACGTGATGACACCAGCAAGGATTCTGATTCACCGACGTTGGATTCAAAGCGGGTCGGATCAAGCTGGGCCAATACTTGCCCACGCTCGACAATCTCACCTTCTTTGACATTAAGTTTAGTCAAAATACCGCCATCCAGAGACTGAATCACCTGCTCTTTGGATGATGGAATTATTTTTCCAGTACCGGTAGATACTTCTTCCAATTTGAATAACCAGGCCCAGCTCAGCAATACCAATAGGCCAATGCCGATAATCCAGATGATGATACTTGATTTCGGTAAGGGCGGCTCCTGAAAGCTGACCTTGCTGGAACGTTTTAGTTGTTGTAGTTCACTCATGCACTTGCTCCCACAACCCGCTTATTACCACCTTGCGACTGATTCAGGATCTGATCCCTTGGTCCATCCATCACAATCCTGCCATCATTGACCACCAGAATACGATCCACCAGTTCCAATACCGCACGGCGATGGGTCGCAACGATCATCGTACGATGGGTTAAATAACCTTTAAGATGATCAATCAACTGTTTTTCTGACACATCATCAATGGCAGCGGTCGGTTCATCCAGTAGCAAATTTTTTGGTTGACGGATCAATAACCGTGCCAATAACAAGGCTTGACGCTGCCCACCAGAAAAGCCGACACCACCCTCTAAAAGGATATGATCCAGTCCTTCTTTTTTCTCCTGTACAAATCCCAGTGCACCGGTAATTTGCAAGGCTTCCAGAATTTGCTGATCGGTGGCCAAAGGTGCACCCAAAGTCAGGTTTTCACGAATTGAACCATAAAATAACTGCGAGTTCTGATTTAGCAAACTCATATCACGCCGCACATCTGACGGATCAATCAGGGTCAGATCAATACCATCCAGCTTGACCTTGCCCTGTAACGGTGTCTGCATCCCAGACAAAAGCTGTAACAAGGTCGATTTTCCTGCACCATTACGGCCCAGAATCGCGATTTTCTCCCCCGGCTTGATTTCCAGCTTGGGAATCATCAAACTCGGTTTCGGATCATCATCGCCATATTTAAACACCACCCCGTTGAGCTCATAATGCCCATCCAGTGCCGGACGATGAATCAGGTGCGAATAATCCGGCTGATCCACTGGTTTTTTCATGAGTTCATCCAGACCAGCCTTGGCGACTTTAGCCTGTTGCAAGCGACCCAGTACACCCGTAATTTGTGAAATTGGTGCCAGCATGCGTGAAGATAGAATCGAACAGGCCACCAGTGCGCCTGTGGTCATGTCACCCTCCATCACCGCAAAGGCCCCGACTAAAACCACAATCGCAAAGGTCAGCCCCTGAATTTTTTGAGTCCAGGCGGTCATCAAGCCGACAATTTTACGTTGCTGTATGCTGACATCGGCTGATACTTCATTCATATGATTCCACTGATTCTGGAAACGCGTTTCAGCTCTTAACAGCTTGATGTCTTCAATTCCTTCTACAGCTTCTACCAGCAAGGCATTGCGGATGGCAGATTCGCGCATCCCCAACTGGGCCAGCTGTGCCAGTTTTTTCTGCGCCAGAATCCCTGGAAGAATCATTAAGGGCACAACGAGTAACATGACCCAGAACAGATTGCCACCGATCACCCAGAAGATGCCCAAGAACAGGAAGAAAAATGGCAGATCGGCAATGGCCGTAACTGTGGTTGAAGTCACCAGCTCGCGAATTTGTGAAATGAAGGTTCCTGTTGATTTGGAACGTTCATTGTTTTTAATCCGTAATGAATGACCAAACACCCGGTCAGAAATTTTTAAATCCGCACGTTTACCAATAATGTCTGACAGATAGATCCGCGAGACACGTAAAACAAACTCAAAAATCGCGGCGATCAGCACACCACCGGCCAACACCCATAACGTCGGAATGGACTGTGATGGAATGACACGGTCATAGACATTCATCGAGAAGACTATCGTGGCCAATGCTAGAATATTGGCAATTAAAGACGCAAACATCACATCGATATAACGCTTCCAGTCATTCAGGACAATTGACCAGAACCAGTTTTTCTCAAAGGGTTTGATATATTCATCCACCCGCGCATCTGGCACTGAAGATTCAGGACGCAGCACATAAAGATGCTTTATGCCAGTCTCTAAGTGTTCAACTGTAAAGCTTTGAGATAAACCTTCATCACCACTGAGCTGGATGCTGACATTGCCCTGTGTGTCGATGCGTTCGATCACGCCCACATCACCACTATCGAATTCAACCAGTAAAGGTAAACGCCATGAATTCAGCAGGCTGCGCTCAAATTTATTTTTACGGAGATTTAAACCCATCTGACGACTGACAATCTTGAGCATGTCATCGATGTCATGATGCTGATTCCAGTCCAGTTGCAGACGAATTCGCTCCTCAGAAGGCTCAATACGGTAATGCCGGGCAATATTTAAAACTGCCTGAAGCCAAGGTTGATAATTTATTATTGTAGTACTCATGGCTGAACTTCAAACCCCTGAATAGAAATGCTGTTAAGCGCGTAAATATCCCGTGTACGGCCCGTGACCTGAATGTACTGTACGATCGCCGAATAAATGTCATAGCGCGCCGCTTCAATTTCCTGCGCTGCACTATGAATGGCTTGCTCTGCATTCAGCAAATCCACTACGGTTCGGGTACCCAATTTATATTGTTCTTGATACAGCTCTTTGGTGCGTACCGTGGTTGCTCGGCGTTGGGATAAAACCCCCATTTGTTTTTGTTTATTTTCAATCTGCTCGCGGATCAAGCGCACCTGATCCAGCACATCCAGATAGACCGTATTGACCTGTGCGCGTGCAGCTTCTTCGGCATAGCTTGCGGCACGGGTCTGTGAACGCGTTGCACCACCCTGATACAAATTACTGCTGGCTTCAATCATGACTGAATTATAAAAGCCATCATCTTCATTATTATTTGGATTCCGTCCATTCATCGCCTGACTTAGACTACCTTTAACACTAATGGTCGGATAAGGGCTTAGCCGCGCCTGATCTTTTTGCAAACGGGCAACATTGACCCCGGCATGGGCCAGAATCATGTTCGGAATCTGGGTAAATTCCGGATCCTGATAAAGATCGGCCTGTGCCACAATACGATCAGGAATATCCCATTCAACAGTGGATACATCAAATCCTAGCAAGGTACGCAAGCGTTGTTGATATTGTCTGAGCTGGGTCTGCTGTACAATCAGATTCGATTGCGCTGCTTCCAGATTGGACTGGGCCTGAATCGGGTCGGCCTGACTGCTGATTCCGGCGCGGGCACGCAAATTGGCAATTTCTGCAATCCGTCCAATGCCCTGAATCTGCTGTTGGGCAATCTGGGTGATTTGCTGATAACGTTTGATATTCACTATTGCATCTGCTACTTCAAATGCAATCTGATCCAAACTAACCAGCACTCTTGCCTGTTCTTCTGCCAAGCGGGCTTCTTCTACACTGACATTGGTTTTAATTTTGCCAAAGTCATACAGCATCTGGGTGGCATTCAAAGAAACGATTTGACGTCTACGTTCACCGGAAGTGAGATCCCCTGTCCCGATACCACCGGACACCTGCGGATAATAACCTGATCTCGCTACATCAATATTCGCAGCCTGCGCAGATAATGTCGAAATACTCTGAGTGATTTCAGGACGTCGTTGCACTGCCCAGTGTACGGCTTCCACCAGATTCATTTTTTGTGGAATGCCAGCTGTGATCGTAGAACTTAAAGCTGACTGTCCTGACTGTGGTCGGGTAATTTGCGGCAGCTCAGCTACTTTTGATGTATCTAATGAATAATGACCGAGCGAGGTAATATCAATGGTATGCGCTGACCGTGTAGGCTTGGGTGCAATCAGCTGACCCAAGCCATTTTTGAGATTGGCAAAATAATGGGGTGAGCTTTCTGCATGCACCAAAGATACAGATAAAGGCAAAAGAAGAAGTATCAATCTCTTTCTTTTTTGATCTGTTTTCCCCTGATTTTTTTTAAAGTGTTCTTCCCTAAATCGCATAATTATGTAATGTTTCTTGTTTTAGTCTAACAATATATCAAACCCCTTTAAAAGAAATCTTTTTCACTTTGATTTGATCAAAAAAAACCCTGCATCCGACAACTGGCGTCTGATGCAGGATTTTATATAAAGCAGGATTATTTAAACAGTGAAATCATCACCCAGATAAACTTTTCTTACGGTCTCATTCGCCAGGATTTCTTCTGGTGTACCTTCAGCAAGCAATGCGCCTTCACTAACAATATAAGCATGCTCACAAATCGCCAGCGTTTCACGCACGTTATGATCGGTAATCAGTACACCAATTCCGCGATTTTTCAAGGTCGTAATAATATCCTTAATATCTCCAACCGAAATCGGATCGACACCAGCAAAAGGCTCATCGAGTAGCATAAATTTTGGGTCCGCCGCAAGTGCACGCGCAATCTCGGCACGACGTCGCTCCCCACCGGATACACTCATGCCCAAAGAATCTTTAATATGAGTGATTTTAAAGTCTGCCAATAGCTCCGCCAGACGTTGCTGACGTTGTGCCTTGGTCATATCTTTACGGGTTTCCAGAATCGCCATAATATTTTCTGAAATCGTCAGTTTTCGGAAGATTGAAGCTTCCTGCGGCAAATAACCAATTCCCTTACGTGCCCGTTCATGCATTGCGAGGTCAGAAAGATCCAGATCATCGAGATAGATTTCTCCCTTATCCATCCGCACCAGACCAACCACCATATAAAAACTGGTGGTTTTACCGGCACCATTTGGTCCGAGCAACCCAACAATCTGGCCACTTTCCATGCTGAACGATACATCTTTCACTACCCAGCGTTTATTATAGTTTTTCGCCAGATGTTTAATGGTTAAGGTTTGAACCTGCTGCGATTGCTCCATTAATCACGCGCTCCCGGGAAGGATGTTAAACTAGAGGGTGGAATCACGATTTGTACACGACCAGACGATGAACCGGTTTTGTTTGGTGTTCCGGTGGCTTCGATATCGCCTTTGTTCATGCTGTATTTTAAAGTCGCACCACGAATACTGGCACCGTCCTGTTGCAGGAAGGCATTGCCTGACAAGGTAATAATCCCGGTTTCAGCATTGTAGACAATTTTCTGCGCCTGACCTTTGGCAAGACCTTTGGCCGGATCCACTTTTTGCTGGAACTGTGCCGGGCTGCCTGTCGCTGTAATCAGGCTGATCTGACGCTTATTGTTCAGATTGGCCACAATCGAATTGGCTTGCAGCTTCATGGTGCCCTGTTCAATGATAACGTTGCCCGAATACGTCGTCACACCCGTCCGCTCATTGAAAGTCGCCCGGTCAGCCAGCAAGGTGATTGGCTGGTTACGGTCAGATGGCAGTGCAAAAGCAGCGATTGAACCGAGTCCAACCACAGTCGCCAGCGTCATACGCTTCAGGAAAGTGTGCATCATTTTGGCTTTAGGAGTTTGGTTCATACTTTCCTCGAATATTAAAGAATTCGTATTGACCATCATTAAGATTGGCTTTAAGACCCTGGCTGACAAATTCAGCCTGTGGAGATTCCACAATCACTGTCTTGTCTGTTTCAATTTCACGTGTTTTCGGAAAAGCGGTCAGTTCTTCAGTACGAAACTGCATTTTCCCATTTTGCATGATTTTGGTGGCGAACACTTCTTGAGAGAGTACAACTTTTGTATTGTCATCATAACCATGCGCCATTTTGGCAAAGAAAGTTGCATCGACTTTGCCATTGTCATAAGTCGATGCTCGCAGATTTTCTAGCTTTGAAGTTTCTAGCTGCAGGTTCTGCTCAAGTCGGTCCACTTGGGCACGAACCGACACCTGGCCTGTTTCATCCGTCTGGGTTAAGTTAATATTTTGAGCGGAATAGGTCATGCTGCGCGCAGAATCTGCCTGCAGCTTGTTGCCCTTGCCGCTGTAATAGTAATAACCACCACTTATTGCGGCAATAATCACAGCCGTAATATATAAAACTTTAGTATCCATAAGCGGTGTACTTAATCCAAAAGATATGACTTATTAATAAGGCGCACGAGTATATTTTTCAAGTAACTCTTGGTACATGCCTTTGGACATTAACAGCATATCGCAGATTTCACGCACCGCACCACGTCCACCTTGGGCCTGAGTCACCAGATCGGCACGGCGGCGAACTTCAACATGACCATTAGGCACGGTCACTTTCATGCCGGCAATGGCAAAAGCAGACAGATCAGGCCAGTCATCGCCCATGTACAGGCAATCTTCAGGATCAATGTTGAGCTGTGCGCAGGCTTCACGAAGTGCTGTACCTTTGTCTTCACGGCCCTGATAGACCAGATCAACACCCAGATCCGACATACGCTTTTCTACGATATTGCTTTTACGTCCGGTGATAATAATCACCTTGATCCCTGCTTGCTGAACCAGTTTCATGCCCAGACCGTCACGAATATCAAAGGATTTGATCTCATCGCCAGTATTAGTCAGCGTTACAAAGCCATCACTTAAAATACCATCTACATCAAGTACCAGTGCTGCAATATGACGTGCCTGCTCTAATAATACATAAGATGCCATTTATTAATTTACCCCAGCCTGAATCAGGTCATGCATACTAATCACACCAATGACTTTATTGGCATCATCAACAACTACAAATTGATTAATTTTATGCTCATTCATACGTTCCAGTGCGACCACTGCACGTGTTTCCTGAGAAATGGTCAACGGATTTTTGGTCATCACGTCCTGAATAGCCAGATTGACATCAAAACCTTGCTGCTTATCAATCAAGCGACGCAAGTCACCATCGGTAAAAATCCCCAGCAACACATCATTTTCATCGACGACTGTGGTTAAGCCCAAGCGCTTGTTGGAAATTTCGTACAATACTTTATTCATGGCGGTATCTGGCGAGACTTTAGGTAAATCTGCGCCAGTACGCATCAGATGCTTCACGTGCAATAACAGACGCTTACCCAGCGCACCTGCAGGATGTGAGCGTGCAAAATCATCTGAGGTAAAGCCGCGAGCGTCCAGTAAAGCCACCGCCAAAGCATCACCCAAAGCCAATGTTGCCGTCGTTGACGATGTCGGCGCTAAACCCAGTGGACAGGCTTCTTGGATATTACCCAACGTCAAAGCCACATCAGCATTTTGTGGCATTGGACCACGATCATCACCACTGATGGTAATCAGCGGAATTTCCAGATGTTTGATGAGTGGCATCAGCATCATGATTTCATCACTCTTGCCCGAGTTTGAAATTGCAATCAGCACATCACCAGCCACCAGCATACCCAAGTCGCCATGACCAGCTTCACCTGGATGCATAAAGAATGAGGGAGTTCCGGTCGAAGCAAAGGTCGCCGCCATTTTACGGCCAATATGACCTGACTTGCCCATTCCGGTAATCACCAGACGGCCAGTACACTGTAGAATAATTTCACATGCCCGGCTAAAACGGTCATCAATCTGTGTTGCTAAAATCTGTAGTGCATTTTCTTCGATGCGCAGTGTTTCAAGTGCGACTTTCTGGAAATCTAGTTGATTCGCTGTTTTTTGTGGATTCAAAGCCTGTTTACCTACGCTAAGGACAGAGAAAAACTCTGGTTTGATGGGCATAATTTTCGCAATTTTAGCATAGCTATGCAATTGTAAGCTTTCTAAATGTAGAAGATTCGACGGATTTTTAATATATTCAGATTGTATTCAACTTGCGCAATCTGGTATCTCCGCCTCTACATTCACTCCATTTTTAAAACTGTAGAATGTGCTTATTTTTATTTTTTATTAGAATATCCTCACTCTCGTCTCAATGAATGGGATTCATACTAAATCATCCTCATTTCAATTTAACTCAATTACCCTGACGGATACTGTCTCTGAAAATGTAAGCTCAATATCGTCATTTTACTTCCTGAACCTCTTCTTTCTAAATCACTCTCATCGCCTAACTACCCTAAATAACTGAGGCTTTTTACGCTTTTATCTTTATGAATAATTATGCTTAGGTTAAGATGATTCATCCTTTTATTTGAAGTCTTTTGAACAGCTATGCAACCATTTGTTCTATATAACTCAGAGCAACGCAAAAAAGTAGAATTCGTACCTCGTGTTGAAGGTCAAATTGATCTGTATGTCTGTGGTATGACGGTTTATGACTACTGTCATATTGGACATGCACGTACAGTGGTTGCATTTGACTATATTATCCGTTTCCTGCGTAGCCAAGGCTGGAAAGTCAAATATGTGCGTAATATTACGGATATTGACGACAAAATTATTAAACGTGCCAATGAAAATGGCGAAAGTATCTCAGAGCTAACCAGCCGCTTTATTGATGCGATGAATGAGGATTTTGCCAAACTGGGCTGCCTTGCACCTGATGTAGCACCTAAAGCCACAGATTACATCGATCAGATGCAGGATATGATCAGCAACCTGGTCGACAAAGGTACGGCTTATCCATCCAATAATGGTGATGTCTACTTTGAGGTCGAGAAGTTTGCCAAATATGGTCGTCTTTCTGGCCGTAAACTGGAAGATATGCAAGCGGGTGCGTCTGAACGTGTCGATGTCGAAGTTGAAAAGAAACATCCATTTGACTTTGTACTGTGGAAACATGCCAAGGAAAATGAACCGTCATGGGCTTCCCCTTGGGGTAATGGCCGTCCGGGTTGGCATATTGAATGTTCAGCAATGTCGACCTGCTGCCTAGGCAATCATTTCGATATTCATGGCGGCGGTGCTGATTTGACCTTCCCGCACCATGAAAATGAAATTGCACAATCTGAAGCTTCTACTGGTGAACAGTATGTCAATTACTGGATGCATGCCGGATTTATTAATGTCGATGGCGAGAAAATGTCGAAGTCTTTAGGCAATTTCTTCACTATTCGCGACGTGATTGAAAAATTCCATCCGGAAGTGGTGCGTTATTTCATTGTTTCTTCCCATTATCGTAGCCCGGTGAATTACTCGGATGTTGCTTTAAAAGAAGCAAAAAATACCTTATCTCGTTTCTATCACTCGTTTAAAACCTATCAGGCGGTTTATGGTGATCATCTGATTGAAACTCTGGATGAGGCTTTTGTTGAACGTTTTAATACCGCTATGTGTGATGATTTCAATACGCCTGAAGCGATTGCGGTATTGTTCGAAATCAATAAAGAACTGAATCGTGCCGTGAAAGAAGAAAATGCGGAACAGGCAGCGATTTATTATGCAACTTTACGTCACCTGACCAATATTCTCGGTCTGGTACAGCAGGATGTAGAAGAGTTCCTCAAGTCTGACATTGGTCAGGAAGCTCTAGGGTTGTCACCTGAACAAATTGAAGATTTAATTCAACAGCGTCAGGATGCCAAGAAAGCCAAAGAATTCGCACGTGCGGATGAGATTCGTCAATCTTTACTTGATCAAGGTGTTGTTCTTGAGGATACCCGTCAAGGTACGGTTTGGCGCCGTGCTGATTAATTAATCAAACAGATTTATAGAGAGTTGACACTGCTGTGGAATTCTCTATAATTCACCTCATTGCGGGAATAGCTCAGTTGGTAGAGCATAACCTTGCCAAGGTTGGGGTCGGGAGTTCGAGTCTCCTTTCCCGCTCCAGAATACGAAAAACCCTTATCGAAAGATAAGGGTTTTTTTATTGTGTTTGAAAAAAATTTATTAATAAAATGCATATCTCAAATCACTTATTCATTCTCTTTCACCCTGACATTTTTTTGGGTTATTCATGACAAAGTGCTATTGTAAATAAACTTCAAAACTTTCAATTCTTTTAATTACGATATCGTTTCATGACTTATAAACTGAATGCACGTCATCTTGTTTTAGACCTTCTCTACGCTTCTAAAAACTCCACCCTGTCTATTAAGCGGATATTAACTGCTGCTGAATTATTGGGTATATCTGACAATGGTATCCGTGTCGCTGTAGCCCGATTAAATCAGGAAAATGTCATTCAAGCTGTAGAGCGCGGCGTATATCAATTGCTAGAGAAAAAATTCGATACTTCTTTTATCAGCTTAAACAAACACCCTGATATGCAAACGGCGACCACATGGAACGGAAAATATGTATTGGTCTATACCGGCACTTTGGGACGTGTAGACCGTACTGCCTTATCTAAAAGAGAAAAAGCGCTGCGTTATTATGGTTTTCAGGAACTAGAGCAAAATGTTTTTATTCGTCCCGATAATTTAACGCTAAACCTAAGTCCATTAAAAACAGCTGTAATCCAGTTTGGATTAGATCCTGACGCACGTTTTTTCCAAGTCAGTCAACTGGAAAGTGAAACCGAAGTTCGTGATTTATGGGATATCGAAGAGCTACATCAGACCTATCATGCAGTACAGCATGCTATCAACGACTGGTTTGAAAATTACCAAAATCTGACTTTAGCAGATGCTGCAAAAAGTGCCTTTTATCTAGGTAAGTCTGCCCTGTTTAGTTTACGTGCTGATCCTTTGCTTCCTGCAGAATGGATAGACACAGATGCCCGACAACAATTTGAGCTCGCGGTCCGCAAATTAGAAAAACAGGGTCAACTTTTATGGCAACACTATTTTAAAGACCAAGGGGTCTAATTTATTTCTTTTTTATACACAAAAATAAATTGACTGTAATATTTCATCCAAATATATTGAATAAAGCAATAAGAACTAAATATAGGCAGAAGAATGAACAGCAAGGTCAGTGTCACAGAACTTTTTAGTCGTGATGAAGTTAAAGAACTCACCACGACCTCAAACTTGCACGGTGCCTGGGCAGTAGGTTCAACCTGGACTGTAATTGTCATGACCTTTGGCACGGTAGCCTATAGCTGGGAATATTTACCTACGTGGGGAAAAATACTGATATGTGCATTGGCATTGGCTATTCTTGCTGGACGCCAGCTTGCGATGGCTATTTTGATGCATGATGCCTCGCACCATAGCCTGTTCAAAACCAAATGGTTAAATACCCATCTGACTGATTGGCTCTGTGCACGCCCGATCTGGAATGATGTCAGCAAGTATCGTCCTTACCATTTGAAACATCATGCTAAAACCTCGCAGCCTGATGATCCTGACTTGGGGTTGGTGAAGAATTTCCCTATTACTCAAAGCTCACTATTCAGGAAATTCTTCCGTGACCTGAATGGGCAATCTGGGCTTAAATTTCTCGCTGGTCGGATATTGATGGATCTTGAATTACTGGAATGGAGTGTTTCCAATGACCCCAAGCCAATTCCGCGTGGTGATCGCAGCAATTTAGAGTTAGCAAAGAATCTATTTAAGAACAGTTCCGGTATGCTCATCTCAAATGCAGCAATTTTTTCTGCTCTTTGGGCCAGTGGGCATCCCAAACTGTATTTATTATGGCCTCTCGCCTATATCACTCCATTTCCTTTGTTCATCCGCATCCGAGCCATGGCTGAGCATGCCGGATTAGAAACCAGTCATTCTGCCCTTAGCAATACCCGCACCACCCGTGCAGACTGGCTGGCACGTGCTTTTGTAGCCCCAATTCATGTGAACTATCATATTGAACATCATTTGATGGCCTCTGTGCCGCATCAAAAGCTGGCGAAAATGCATCAGATGTTAAGGGAGCGTCAGTATGTCGATGCTCCGCCAAGTTATCTGGATGTGATTCGCTCACTTTTAAAAAAATAAAAAATATTTCTGCGGTTGAGACTATTCAATTTCAATGTGGATGGCTTTCGGCATGTAAATGCGGATGTGAGGATTGTCCCCGATGTTCTAGTGGGCAGTCTTCCGCTTCGATCTGCAAGGTCATCTCGGTAATATGATGCTCATGGTGGAGCATCTCAAAGGCCTGATGCCGCAGTTTCTGATAATCCACATTCGGCGCAACCAGATGCACAGTCAGCATGACTTTTTTGGAGGTAATTGCCCAAACCTTGAGCTGATGAATGTCCTGAACCCCTTCGAGCGCCAAAAGATCGTGGCGTAATTTTTCAATATCAATTTCATCCGGCACACCTTCAAGCAGAATATTGATGCTCTGTTTCAGCAAAATCCAGGTTCTTGGCAACACCCAAAATCCGATCAATACCGCAATCAGCGTATCCACCCACATCCAGCCAGTCAAATAAATCACCAGCGCCCCAATGATCACCCCGACTGATCCCAGTGCATCACTGAGCACTTCCAGATAAGCGCCTTTGACATTGAGACTTTCTTGACTGCTAGACACCAGAATTTTCATGGAAATCAGGTTAATGAACAGCCCCAAGGTGGCCACGATCATCATGCCCAAGCTCTGGATTTCTGGCGGATAACTCAAACGCTGATAAGCTTCAAACAAAATATAAATCGCAACCACAAACAGCATCACGGCATTAAACAGGGCAGCCAAAATCTCAAAGCGCTGATAACCAAATGTCCGTTTATTGTCTGCCGGTTTTTGCCCAATTTTGATAGCGACTAAAGCGATAGCCAGTGCAGCAGCATCGGTAAACATATGTGCAGCATCAGAAAGTAGGGCCAAACTTTGAGTTAGAAAACCAGCAATCACTTCCACAATTAAAAAAGTCGTGGTTAATGCCAACGCTATTGATAATTTTTTGGCATTTTTTGCAGTCACGGCGACATGACTATGTTCATGATGATGTGAATTCCCCACCGGCCCCTCCCTCCTTCTTATTCAACGAGGACTGTATCCTCAGCATCTTTTCAAGTTTTGTTCTGATTCATATTACGCTTGAATTTTACCTATTTAAGTAGGTTTTTTATGAACTGTTTTATCAGTCGACATTAGATTAAAGTTTTAGCTTTTTCATGTTCTGCCAGCCAGGCCTGTACCGAAGCACGCTTAAAATTACGCTCGACATATTCTATTATTTTCACAGGAAGTTTCACCTGATGGCTCAACAAACGATGCAACATAAAGGCCAGATCAAAGTCTGCAATTGACCAGTGTTCAGTCAACCATATGTCCTCCAGCATATATTCTGCCACATTCACCAAGCGCTGAATTTCTTCAGTGATCGGAGCTGTAAGAGGTATAGACATTTTTGCTAGATGAAATACCGAATCGGAAGGCATCTGCTGGCGGATTTGCATAAAATCGGTTTTGACCAAGGCTTGTATGGCCCGACATTTAGCTCTAGCATAAATTTCCTTAGGATATAAGGCTGGATAATTAGGTGCTGGAAAGGCATCTTCCAAGTATTCAGTGATCGCCCATGATTCAAACAGGCTAAAGTTATCTACTATTAAACACGGAACTTTAGCACTTGGACAAATGGCTTGATAAGCCGCAGATTTCTGTTGCTGCTGATCTAAATCAATCACGATTTCCTGAAAATCTAAACCCTTTTCTTTTAAGGCAACATAGACCGACATGGCATAAGGGCTGATTCTATTTTTATCGACATATAAACGTATATTTTGCATATCCTTGTTCCTGATAGGCTTGTTGTTTTTATTCAGTACGGCAGTCTTACTCTACTCTCTTTCCTATACAAAAGGAAAATGACCCACTTCATGTAGCGATCACACAAAAATGTTTATACAGTTGCCGATAGCGAAGCGATATTCATTATTTTCTATTTTGCACAGGATCGGTAGATAAAGCCTTTTATTTTGCTTTTGATTCACGTTAAATTAAATCATTCTCTTGATATCAAAAAACTATGCTGAACTTAGCCCACCTCCCCGATACCGTGTATGCCATTCAACATCTGGCTTTTGAAGACTTAGGCGCTTGGGAAGATATTTTTTATCAGCTCGGCTTACGTGTGCGTTATTTCGAAGCTGGTATCGATGATCTCAGCAAGGCTTTTGAACACTCCGGCTTAACGGTCATTCTCGGTGGCCCGATTGCAGTCTATGAAACAGAGGATTATCCTTTTTTACAACAAGAAATAGACTTACTTAAAGTTCGCTTAGAAAAGAATTTACCGACTTTAGGCATTTGTTTAGGTGCGCAGTTAATTGCTGCTGCATTGGATGCCAGAGTCTATCCAGGAGATGTGAAGGAAATTGGCTGGTCTAAACTCAGTCTTGCTTCTATTGAAAATAATCCACTAAAAGCTCTCGAAAATATCGACGTCCTGCATTGGCATGGTGATACATTTGACCTACCTGAACAGGCAGAATTACTGGCCAGCTCTGACCTTTATCCAAATCAGGCTTTTCAGGTAGGACAGAATATTCTAGCACTACAATTCCATGCTGAAGTGGCCAGTGAAAGTCTAGAAAAATGGCTGATTGGACATACCTGTGAGTTACGCAAAGCCCAGATCAATATCCCTGCATTGCGTGTGGATCATCAAAGCTATGCGCCCGCACTTGAACAGGCAGCCAGTTCGGTATTGATGCATTATTTAGAAAACCTGCAACTTAAATAACCGTAATAAAAAAGCACCCAATTGGGTAATGCCAGTCAGTTAAGAAATTGACTGGCATTTTCTTGGATATTTTTGTGCTTTAATTTTCACTACTCGCGGACATTGCCTTTGCCTTTTTTCAGGTAATACAAATATTTTAGATTGTTCAAATAATTGCGCTAAATGTTTGGGTAGGTTTCCTGCTGATTCTAAAGGTGTGTGCCTTAAGATATTGATAATACTCATAGATGCAATATGGAAACTGATCCTTAAAGGACTCACCTTTGCATGTTCAGCGATAAACCTCATCTGTCTTCTTAAGATATTATATGCAATAAATACCCCCCACAATTCTTGATAGACCAAATCAGGTTGTTTGCTTCTTAAAATCCTTGCATCCTGTAAATCACTTTTAATTTCCCGATAACACATTTCTATTTCCCAACGCTGGATATAAAGCATTGCAAGGTCTTTGAATGGATAAACTTTAGAATCTGTTAATGATGTAATGTAACGTCTTATTTTTCCTGCATATTCAACTTCAATTAAACGTGCTTCCCAATAGTCACCCAATGACGGATTTATCTTTTTTGCTCTTGCTGAAACAGGCATTTTGATCTGAAAGTCATGGGCCGCATTATGATGAATCACTTCATAACGCAGGTTGTCCTTTGCTCGCATCAACCAATGACTCTCTTCTGCCTGAGATTGCCAGCTCACTAAAAAATCAGCAGAGAAGTAAGCACGATCAAATAGGGTAATACTGCGAACTGGTGCTTTTAATTGACTGGCTAAGGTTAATTCACCTTGATCCATACTGCCCATTTGGGCATCAATCATTTCATGGGTATTGGTATTCACCAGGCAAGTCGCTCTAACTTGTGGGTAAGGTGCAGCTGCTGTTTTGCCTTTGGATGAACCAAAGTGCTTAAAGTTTTCTTCTGTATGAGGCATAGACCAAACCACACCATCTACAGCACAAACGCATAGACCGTGAAAGTTGCTATATTGTTGTTGTGAGTCTTTAAACCATGCCTGACTTAATGTCGAAAATAAAGCACTCATGGGTTCTAAGCCTAAGCGTTGTCTTGCTTGTACGGATGCACTCGGTACACAGTATTCTGCCGTACCGAAAACAAGTTGCAATTGTTGAACCACATACCAAATCGGTTGATTTCGAAATAGAGCAAGTCCGATTACCAGCCAAACAACATGTTCAGCAGGCAGTTTTCTTTTTCGAATTGATGCTTTACCTGTTTGGTCTAAGCAATCTTCAATCCAGTTTAAATCAATCAATTCACTGAATTGTGAAAGTGAAGGTAGGGTTTGTTTTAATGTTAAATCTAGATTCTGAGATAAATTCATAAAAAAAGAGCGTATTTACATACGCTCTTTTTACAGCATTTTAACTTTTTTTGCTTAACTGACTGACATTACCCAATTGGGTGCTTTTTTAATTTGTCATGCTTATTTTTTCGGAGCAGGTACAGAAGCCTCGGTAGTAATGTTTACTGTAATTTTATCGCCCACATTTGGAACATAACCGCCTACCCCAAAGGCTGAACGGTTAAATGAAGTGGTTGCATTGAAACCAATCGTTTGTAATTTTGTCATTGGGTGCACGCCTTGTTTATTTAAAACTGCGTCCAGTACCACAGGTTTAGTGACATCTTTTACGGTTAAGTTACCGGTGATTTTGTATTTGTTTTTGCCTAAAGCCTGAACTTTAGTACTTTTAAAAGTGATATTCGGATATTTGGCAGCATCAAAAAATTCTGCTGTCTTAATATGGTCATCCAGCGCTTTCACATTCGTATTAATGCTTGCAACCGGGATATTCACATTGACCGAAGAATTCGCAGGTTTTACATTATCAACATTAATCGTACCCTGGATGTCACTGAAGTTTGCAGATGGTGTAGAGAAACCAAAGTGGCTCCAAGAGAACACCGTTGCTGAATGAGTCGGGTCAATCGTATAGGCCACTGGTTTTGCCATAGAAACTGTTGCTACAGATGCGACCGCCAAGCCTAATGCTAATGTTTTGAAATTCATGTTTTTATCTCACGTTTTGGATGTTATTAAGTGTATAGAATCTGGAACTGTTTACAGCCCTAAAGATAAAACGTTTTGTTGCAGCGATGAAACGATAAAATTGTAAGTTATTTTTTTAATTTTTGAGCTTTAATCCATACGGTACTGGATGAATCCAGTTTTCTTGGCGACTTTGTTATACAACGCTTGTGCCTGATGGTTTAATTCATGAGTCAGCCAGTAAACCCGGTCGCAATTACGCTGCTGCGCGACCTGATAGACATGCTGAATCAGCTTGCGCGCCACACCCTGTCCGCGATAATCAGGATGGGTAAATAGATCCTGCAAATAGGCATAGGGTCTTACTGTCCAGCTACTGTTATGTTCGATGACATGCACAATCCCTACGACCTTTCCATCAATCAAGGCCGCAAAACCGTACATTGAATCTAACTCATAATTAGTTAATTTATCCCAGGTATTTTTACTTACCTCATCCGAAATTTGGGTCTGATAAAAGCGTTGATAGTCTTGCCATAAAAATAGCCATTCCGGCTGTGATATTTGCTCTAGAGATTTGATCTGGATCTGGCACTGTATATTCATGTTTAACTGCTTCTTTGGCTTATTTCTTTAATTTAAGTCGTTTCAATAGTGGTCGCTGAATTTTTATAGCGGCCTAAACTTAGCTTTATCTCATCTGGTGCTCATAAGCAACCTGTCAGATGAAAATCATCCGGCATAAAAAAAGTCCCAATCAGGGACTTTTCATGCATTATGTTTAAAGTTTTTCAACCAGAATACGATCAACCTGTTTTAGGCCAGTCGTCTTTTCATGATTTTTACGACGCACTTTAATGACCTTTTCTTCGGCTAATTCTTGCAGCATTAAATCAACTGCAACCATCGCTTCAAGAGGTAATTCCTGTCCGATCCACTTGAGTTCGCCTGCATCCATTAAAGTAATTTCATCGTTAATTTGTTCATACAAGCTCATGTTCATCTCACTCTTTCATTTCGACTATGGGAGAACTTTCTAACGATTGCCACATGAAAACAACGCTAAAAAGCGAAAAAATAAAAGACGCCCCAAAAATGGAGCGTCTTTTAAAAAACTGCTTAATCAGTTGATTATGCAGTAATCTCTTTTACAGCTGCAACCACTGCTTCAGTAGTAATACCGAAGAACTGGAACAGATCTTTTGCAGGTGCAGATTCGCCATAAGTGGTCATACCGATTACGCGACCATCAAGACCCACAAATTTCCACCAGTAATCAACATGTGCAGCCTCAACAGCAACACGTGCACGAATATTTGATGGAAGAACCGCTTCACGATAAGCTGCATCTTGCTTCATGAATTCTTCAGCACATGGCATAGACACGACACGCACGCCTTCAAGCTGTGCATAAGCTTCCATTGCCAGAGATACTTCAGAACCAGTTGCAATAATGATGGCTTTCAATTCGCCTTTTTCTTGAGCCAGTACATAACCACCTTTCGCAGCGTTCTCAATTTGAGCTTGAGTACGGGTTTGGAATGGCAAATTCTGACGGGAGAAGATCAATGCGGTTGGACCTTCAGCACGCGTTAATGCAGATTTCCAAGAAATTGCCGCTTCAACCGTGTCACATGGACGCCATGTGTTTAGATTTGGCGTACCACGAAGGGATGCGATCTGCTCAACAGGTTGATGCGTTGGACCATCTTCACCTAGACCAATTGAGTCATGCGTATACACATGGATCACGCGCTGTTTCATCAATGCAGACATACGTACGGCATTACGTGCATATTCCATAAACATCAGGAATGTTGCTACGTAAGGGATAAAACCGCCATGCAGTGCAACACCATTCGCGATTGCAGTCATACCGAATTCACGTACGCCATAGTGTACGTAGTTACCTGCCGGATTGTCCTGTACGCCTTGCGCGCCTTTCCAAAGGGTCAGGTTAGAACCTGCAAGATCCGCAGAACCACCTAGAACTTCTGGCAATAATGGAACAAGTGCTTGTAATGCATTTTGGCTCGCTTTACGCGTTGCGATCGTTTCAGCTTTGGCATTCACTTCTGCAATATAAGCATCCGCTTTTGCAACGAAGTCAGCCGGTAATTCACCAGATAAACGACGTTTAAGCTCAGCTGCTTCAGTTGGATATTTTGCAGCATAAGCAGCAAATGTTTCGTTCCAAGCTGCTTCTGATTCAGCACCTTTGGCTTTCGCATCCCAAGCTGCATAAACATCTTCAGGAATTACAAATGCTTCATCAGTCCAGCCTAGTGCTTCACGAGTCAAGACGATTTCGTCATGACCGAGTGGTGCACCATGACTGTCTTCTTTACCTTGCTTGTTTGGTGAACCCAAACCAATCACGGTTTTACAGATAATGATGGTTGGTTTAGCAGTTTCAGCTTTCGCCTCAACAGTTGCCTGACGGATTGCATCTGCATCGTGACCATCAACTTTAATCACTTGCCAGCCGTACGCCAAGAAGCGTTGTTCTGTATCGTCAGAGAACCAGCCTTCCACTTCGCCATCAATCGAGATGCCATTGTCGTCATAGTAAGCAATCAATTTGCCCAGACCCAATGTACCCGCCAAAGAACATGCTTCGTGAGAAACACCTTCCATCAAACAGCCATCGCCGAGGAAGCAATAAGTGAAGTGATCTACAACTTGGATGTCGTCTTTGTTGAATTGCGCAGCTAGAGTTTTTTCAGCCAGTGCAAAACCGACAGCATTCGCGATGCCTTGACCTAAAGGACCAGTCGTCGTTTCAATCCCTGGTGCATAGCCCAACTCCGGGTGACCAGGTGTTTTAGAATGAAGTTGACGGAATGCTTTAAGATCTTCAATCGAAAGATCGTAGCCCGATAAATGAAGAAGCGCATATTGAAGCATAGAGCCATGGCCATTTGATAATACAAAACGGTCACGGTTTGCCCAATTCGGGTTGGTCGGGTTATGGTTCATGAATTCACGCCAAACCACATCAGCGATATCTGCCATCCCCATTGGAGCACCTGGATGTCCTGAGTTTGCTTTTTGCACAGCATCCATTGCCAATACACGAATTGCGTTTGCAATACGACGTTCATTAAGCGGGGTTGTCATAAATCAGAGTCCAAAATATTCAGAAATAGGAAATGATGAAAAGACTTTCAAAACTGTTGTCTATTGTCTTAAAAAAACAGCGAGGGGTAAAGACTAACCAACAATATTTATCAGTTTATTGAGTGTCTCTTGCCTTATCGTACAATTATTCCACATTTCTTCTTCGGCTTCGGTTCTTCAGATTGAATTATCCCGCATTTTCTAATTAACTTTCTTGTCTGTATCTGGATTCTAAGCTGATAAACAGGATTGAATTTATGCTGATTTTATTTCTATTTTATATGTCTCACATCATTATTTTTAAAGAAAATCTATACAATTCACTGATCCATTCATAATGTAATTTTTACTAAATTTTATAAAATATTGGCAGGATTGTTTGATATACAGGTGAAATCAAATTTGCTTAGGCTAATTTTCAACTTCGGTAGACTTAATGTCCCTGACAGTCTTTAGGCAAATAGCGCTGCTGAATATCAGTGGAATAACATTTGCCACTATGAACATCAAAAGCAACCGATTTCCCGCGAATGGCCATATCGACTCCCTGCTCTCGTATCTTGAACTCTATCCGGCAAGCGGCATTAATAATGACTTTTTCGATATATTGACCATGCCCACCAATCTGGCGTCCGGCATCACAGTGCTGATCCGAAGCAATAAACTGGGTTCGATATGCTCCAGCTTGTTCAAACACTTCTGTTAGTTGATTCCGCACGACATAAGCTTGATAGCTCATAAAAGCCATCGTCACTAAAATCGCGATGATGATAAGCACGATCAGCGCTTCAATCAGGGTAAATGCCTTTTGATACATGATTTCTGATCTCCTTACAGTCTTGCTCCAAGAAGTCCATAGCAAAAGATGTCGCAATTCCTAACCAGCTAATGTGGAAGACTTAGGCTAATATGAAGATATCCCCGAACATCGACAAGACAGTTGGTCGCAAGGCGCACAGTCTGAATCTGCTTTATTGGTGTAATGATCACTTGCTTAAGTAAATTTTGAATTTTGAGCTTTGTATTTTTTCTATCGTCTATTTTTTAAGATTTAATCGGAAATCTAAGCATTTAATTTTATGACAGTCTGATGGATTAAAATATTGTTGCTTCATATTCCTCAATCAATAATGCTGTCTAAATAGATATATCAATTTTTTTAATTCTATTAATCAATTAAAAACACAATAATTTGAAACAATTTCGACCAATTTTGTCGTGTTAAGCTAGTCCTAGAGCGCAACTCGATGTAACATATCGGGTCTTTAAAATTAACTGTGATAGGACTATGCGCGAGTACGCTGTATTTACTTCGGAATCTGTAAGCGAAGGCCATCCAGATAAAATGGCTGACCAAATCAGTGACGCTATTTTGGATGCAATCTTAAAAGAAGACCCATATGCACGGGTTGCTTGTGAAACGCTTGTAAAAACAGGTGCGGTTGTACTTGCCGGTGAAATCACAACGACAGCAAATGTTGATTTTGAGGCAATTGTACGTCATACCGTAAACGGAATTGGTTATCACCATTCTGATCTTGGTTTTGATGGTTCGACCTGTGCCGTGATCAATATGATTGGTAAACAGTCACCTGAAATTGCTCAGGGTGTCGACCGCCAGAAACCTGAAGATCAGGGTGCCGGTGACCAGGGCTTGATGTTCGGTTATGCAAGCCGCGAAACTGATGTATTAATGCCTGCGCCGATTTCATATGCGCATCGTTTAATGGAAAAGCAGGCTGAATTACGCCGTAATGGCACCTTGCCATGGTTACGCCCAGATGCAAAAAGCCAGGTAACTTTTGCTTATGAAAATGGCGTACCAGTTCGTTTAGATGCAGTCGTTCTTTCGACTCAACATGATCCTGAAATCACTCAAGCAAACCTGAAAGAAGCTGTGATTGAAGAAATCGTGAAGAAAATCATTCCTGCTGACATGTTCCATGCAGAGACCAAATTCCACATCAACCCAACGGGTATGTTTGTGATCGGTGGTCCTGTGGGTGACTGTGGTTTGACTGGACGTAAAATTATCGTAGATACCTACGGTGGTATGGCACGTCACGGCGGTGGTGCTTTCTCTGGTAAAGATCCATCTAAAGTTGACCGCTCTGCTGCATATGCAGGTCGTTATGTAGCGAAAAACATCGTTGCTGCTGGCCTGGCTGACAAGTGTGAAATTCAGGTGTCTTACGCGATTGGTGTTGCTGAGCCAACTTCAATTTCAATCAATACCTTCAATACTGCAAAAGTCTCTGAAGAATTGATTATTGCACTGGTTCGTGAACATTTCGACTTACGTCCATATGGCATTACCCGTATGCTTGACCTGATCCAACCGATGTATAAGCAAACTGCTGCTTATGGTCACTTCGGTCGTGAAGGTTCAGATACTGCATTTACCTGGGAAAAAACTGACAAAGTGGAAGCGCTTAAAGCGTCTGCTGGTCTATAAGTTTTTCTTAAAAAAAGCCTGCATCATGCAGGCTTTTTTTATGTCTTTTATTTTTTCATTTTTAGAATTATCTCTAGGTCCTGATGACAAATATTTAAATGCCAAGCTTCATACTATAACCTGCCTTTAGAATGATACTTTTGAAACTCCCCTCTCTTTGAATATCGCTATTCCATGAAACTTAAAATAACTTCCGACTAAGCCATTACAGTATAAGTATCGAAAAAAGTTACAGTTAATCAACAAATGTTGATCTATTTGCTAGCATAAATCTAAATAAATGGCTGCTAAATTAGATTGCAGCTCTACAACAACAAAAGGATATTACTCGATGAATAAATTACTAATTGCTTTAGGTTTGGCGACCACTGTTGCCTTAGTCGGCTGTAGTAAAGAAGAAGCGCCTGAAACTGGTGCAACCACAGGTGAGCATTTAGAAAATGCAGCCAATCAAGCCGGTCATGATATGGAAGATGCCAGCCGTGAGGCTGCGGTAGAAACCGAACGAGCAATGAATAATGCCGCAGAAAATACTGCTCAGGCAGCGGACGAAGCAGCTGCTGCAACGTCTAGAGCAGCAGATGCCACTGCGGAAGCAGCACGTAAAGCAACTGCAGCAACTGCAGCGGCAGTTGAAGAAGGTGCCGGAGAAGTTCGGGAAAAAGCTGAAAACTGATTTTAGCATTCAGTTTGATGTTTAAAAGCCTGCGATTGCAGGCTTTTTTTATCAGCGATGATTTTAAATATCGAATGATCTAAATTGAAATTATATTATTTCTTGATGGGATCAATCTTTTATCTAAACAATTGGATAAAATCAGATAAATTGATAAAACTTATCAAGTATTAGAATGACTTAATTGTGATTGAATCGGCAAAACGGGCTGCATTTAAACTGAAATTAAGTAGAATACCAGCCTTTATTTTTAAAATTTAATCTCCCATGTCAGTCATTGTTGCTGCTTCCCAACGGTCGAATATTTCGGTCTGGGCAGCTTTTATCTTGCTTATCCTAGGTACAATCGGTGCCTATCAAATCGTAGGCTTAAATCAAGCCCTATTATTTTTGGTTGGTGGTGCACTGGGCATGACCCTGTACCATGCTTCATTTGGTTTTACTTCGAGCTGGCGTGTCTTTATCAAGGAACGTCGCGGTCGTGGTTTACGCGCACAAATGATTATGCTTGCTCTGGCCGTCCTGCTGTTTTTCCCGGCTTTAGGTGCAGGTGAATTGTTCGGCAACCCAGTCAAAGGCAATGTTAACCCCGTTTCCATGTCAGTCATGATTGGTGCCTTTATTTTCGGTATTGGTATGCAGCTCGGTGGCGGTTGTGCATCAGGTACGCTATATACCGTGGGTGGCGGTAGTGCACGTATGTTGATAACGCTGCTGTTTTTCTGTGTGGGTTCAATGATTGCGACCTCGCATCTTGACTGGTGGTTTGCCCTGCCTCATCTGGAGCCTATTTCACTGGTAGAAAGTTTAGGCGTCCTCCCTGGATTGCTGTTGAGCTTTATCATTTTTGCCATCATTGCTGCGGCAACTGTCTATTTCGAAAAGAAACGTCATGGCAGCTTGGAAATTGAGCCAAGCAGTGAACATCAGGGCTGGAAGCGCTTTATCCGTGGTCCATGGCCTTTGATTTGGGGCGGGATTATTCTGACCTTACTCAACTTTGCCACTTTGGCATTGGCGGGTCGTCCTTGGGGCGTGACCTCTGCGCTGGCAGTTTGGGGTGCCAAAGGTGCTATGCTTGTGGGTGTTGATGTAGCTTCTTGGGATTATTGGCAACAGGCGGGTAATGCAAAAGCGCTAGCCAACTCACTCTGGTATGACATTACCTCAATGATGAACTTCGGTATCATGCTGGGTGCTTTATTGGCAGCTAGCTTGGCAGGTAAATTTGCGCCGAATTTTAATATTCCAAAGCGCTCACTGATTGCTGCTGTTGTAGGTGGCTTAATGCTGGGCTACGGCGCACGCTTGGCCTACGGATGTAATATTGGTGCTTATTTCAGTGGGATCGCGTCTGGTAGTCTGCATGGCTGGTTGTGGCTGGTGTTTGCATTTATTGGCAATGGCATTGGGGTAAAACTTCGTCCAATCTTCTTCCCGGATGAAAAACCGCAGCCTGAAAAACTGACCGGTTGCTAATGCTTAAAATCAAAAAAGCCCATCAATTTTGATGGGCTTTTTTCTGTCTTTAGGATTTACAGCGCAGCCTTTAAATTACAGCCATAACCCATGGTCTGCTGAACCTGACGATAAGTCGTATAACGATCCAGAATAAAGGTATAAAAACGATCAGCATCGGAGAAATTGGCTTTTAAATTTTCATTCTTGGCATTAGGCAATTTAATATCATCGACCAGTTCCAGATTGTAATGTCCCAAGCGGTACATATCGGCAAAATAACTATTCATCATATCGCAATAGGCAATTTTACTGGGTTTTAATGCCGTACTGCTAACGAGATGTTGGTTTAAGCTTTGCAGATTATTGACATCTAAAGGAAACTGGTGCGCGAAAGCAATGCTTTCGACTTTCTTAAATTCCTGAAAGTCTTGGGCTAACTGGACATTGAGTGCATCAAAACGTTGCTGCAGTTCCTGTGCGGTCTGAACCTGATATTTGGCTGGATCTACGACCGGTTTTTGTGGTTGTTCCGAACATGCAGTTAATCCAGTGAGCAGCGCTAATGACGTTAGCCATACCTTCATGTTTATACACTCAATTTAAATATACCAATGCTTATTATGCCTGAAAGCAGCTTGATGTACTGTTTAAAGTAATTTCTCATTCATATAACGCCAGTAGCGCTTTGGCACATATTGAATATGCAATTTCATGTTCTTACGCGCCTGAATATTCACACTGTTAAAATAGTCTTTCCAGAGCTGATCATATAGCAGCTCTTGATCATCCAGTTCAATACTGAATGATTGACTATGACCAATCCGGATTTGTGGATCGATTATTTCAGCGTTCATCTCGACCTGATGCATCTGCCTTAAATCATAATAAATACCGTAATTACGCTGCTCGTCATAAATCAGCCAGCTTTGATCCTGATAACGCTCCTGAAAATGTCGGGAAATAATCGGCAAGACATTAAAATCCGGTCTGACCAGACTCAGAAACAAACCATCTTTGGCTTTTTTAAAGCGTACAAAAGCCTCCATACGATGCTTTTCCCGCCCCACTTGCTTGGCCCATTGCGACATGCCGATCACCGCAGTATGACCATAATCTTTATCGACTGGACGCTGGTTTTGAAAGACATAGACTGCAAAATCAAAAAGAGTCTGGAACGCTGCTTCCTGCTCTGACAAAAACGTATAGTAAAAAGCACGCAAACTGCTGGAAGATACTTTCTGCTTTAATCCCTGCCACACCCGCTGCCCATGCTGATCATTAGAGGCCACATGGATAAATTCATCAAATAAACCTGTTTGTGCTTGAGGATTGGCCGTCACTATCACGTTAAATTCTTTAAACTCGAAAGCACGAAATACACAACTGAGCAGACCAGTCATGCTGCCATCAAAACAGTAACTTGCCACTAGAAACCCAATCCTAATTGAGGTGAAAGTTGCTGCTGATATTTGGATTGTCCTGACATCAAAATTTGCTGGCGAATCTGATGGGACTGCTGATCTTTCTTAAATTTCGGTGTATCTGCACAGCGGATAAAATGCTGCGCCCGGTTATAAGCCACGCCCATGCGTTTTAGCTGGTCAATATGAATCTGTCCAAAACGGCGGGCCTGTACAATTTTCTGGGCAGAACGTACACCTATACCGGGTACCCGTAGAATCATTTTATAGTCGGCACGGTTAATATCGACTGGAAAGGCTTCAGGATGACGCAAGGCCCAACTGAGTTTGGGATCAATATCCAGCTCCAGATTCGGATGCTGCTCATCGACAATTTCATCAGCAGCAAAGCCATAAAAACGCATTAGCCAGTCGGATTGATACAGACGATTTTCTCTTAATAATGGTGGTGCTGAGCCGATGGCGGGTAAGGCTTTCTCTTCAGGGTTAATCGGAATATAACCAGAGAAATACACCCTTTTCAATTTGAATTCCTTGTAATGCTGGTCAGCCATCAAAATAATGTCCTGATCGGTTTCACTATGCGCGCCCACCACCATCTGTGTAGTTTGTCCGGCAGGTACAAACTTGGGGACTGACTTGATCAGCTTGCGTTCATCTTTGAGCTGGATCAACCGGTCACGCACAATGCCTAAGTCTTTTTGTACTTCAGCATGGGTTTTTTCAGGCGCAAATTTTTGCAGTCCCGCTTCCGTCGGCATTTCCAGATTAATACTCATACGGTCGACATACAGTCCAGCTTCGGTAATGATCTCCTGTGATGCACCCGGAATAGTTTTCAGATGGATATAGCCATTAAAGTTTTCTTCGAGTCTAAGTTTTTTGACCACCTGCAGCATCCGTTCCATGGTGTGATCGGCCGATTTAAAAATCCCCGAACTGAGAAACAGACCCTCAATATAATTACGCCGATAAAAATTCATGGTCAGATCCACGACTTCCTGCACGGTAAATGCAGCACGCTGGACGTCATTGGAACGGCGCGAAACACAATAGGAACAGTCAAAAATACAGACATTAGAGAACAGAATTTTCAATAAGGACACACAGCGGCCATCTTCGGTATAACTATGACAGATGCCATTCCCGGTATTGCCCACACCCTTGTCTTTATTTTTACGGTTGCTACCACTAGATGAACAAGACACATCATACTTGGCAGCATCGGCTAAAATTTGCAGTTTTTCACGGATACGATCAGACATGAGCTCAGAGAATATGTGACCAAAAGGCTATTATAAGGTGTTCAATTCTAGGCTAATAAAAGTTCTATCTTTTTGGCGACGTAGCGTGTCGCAAGAAATGTAAATAATACGTAACCCATGCTGCAGTATTTCAAAATAAAATAACCAATATGATTTGCTTAATTTTGTGCTCAAAGGCAAAGTAAAAGCATAACAAGGAGCAAATCTATGTCTTTATTAGAAAATCTCGGAATTAAACATCCTATTTTCTTGGCACCGATGGCAGGTGTCTCTACGCCCGAGCTTGCTGCCGAAGTGTCCAATCAGGGCGGCTTGGGTTCACTGGGTCTGGGGGCCAGCAGTATCGAGGCTGCACGAGAACAGATTTTAAAGACCCAGGAACTGACAGATTGCCCTTTTCAGGTTAATTTTTTCTGTCATGAGAGTGTACCTGTAGATGAGGCTGTAGCGCAGGCATGGATTGCACAATTTAAAGATAAATTTGCCGAATATGGCGCTCAGGCACCGGATCATTTGGAATGCATTTATCCGAGTTTTAAAGACAATGATAACTTCCTGAATCTGGTATTAGAAACCAAACCGCGAGCAGTCAGCTTTCATTTTGGGATTCCGCATCCGCATCAGATTCAAGCCTTAAAACAGGCCGGGATTCTGACCATGGTGTCTGCCACCAATTTTGCCGAAGCTAAAGCTATTGAAGCAGCCGGAATTGATATCATTATTGCGCAGGGTATTGAGGCTGGTGGCCATCGCGGGATTTTTAGCACCAAGTTTGATGCTTCAGTCAAAACCTCCAATCTGGTGAAGCTGATCAAACAGCATTCTTCCTTGCCGATTGTAGCGGCAGGCGGGATTATGACGGGTGAGCAAGCGCGTCAAATGATGGATTTCGGTGCAGATGCCGTGCAACTTGGGACTGCATTTGTGCAGTGTAAATCTTCTAATGCCAATGATGCCTATCGTAAAGCCTTATTTTCCAAGCCACTCACTCAGGTGAGTGCCAGTATTTCCGGTCGTCCTGCACGTGGCATTATTAACCACTGGCATATTGAAGTCGATACACCCGATCGGCTGGATGTTCCGGCTTATCCATATACTTATGATCTGGCCAAACAATTGCATGCTGCTGCCGCCAAACATGGGGATCAAGGGTATGGCGCATTCTGGGCAGGTTCAAATGTGGCGCAGATTCGTGAAATGGAAGCTTCCGATTTGATTAACCAGCTCGTACTGGAAATGAAGCATCTTTAATCATTGAATCATAAAAAAACCTCTCACATGGAGAGGTTTTTAATTTATCTAGAATTAGCGTGTGACACGATGCCAGGCATCTTTAACTGCAAATTTCGCTTCTTCCCAGTTGAGGCGTGATTCACCTTTTAACTGTTCCCACTTGGTACGCAGTTCAGGTTCGGCACGATCAAAATCCGTATCATGTTCATACATTGGACGGTTTTCATAACCGACCCGATAAGCGCCGCGATAATCACGATCGTAATCTAGATCGCCATATGTACTACGCGTTTCATTGAAATACGGGCGATTATGATACTCATCTCTCCAGTAATTATCTTCTGCACTCAAATGATCTGGATGTCGATAATTATCTGCCTGTTTCCCATGATCAGGTGTCGCAATGTCATTACCTGCAATTCCACCAACGACACCACCGATAATACCACCCACCACTGCACCTGGAGGGCCACCTACCAGACCTGCAACTGCACCTACCGCAGCTCCGCCCAAAGTACCGGCACTGGTCGCAGCCAGATTATCCTCACCTTCATTCATGTCTGGAACACGAGGATTATCTTTCACGGGTGTATTCAAATCTGGACGCGCATTAGTATCAGTCGGATTTATATTCAGGCCTTCACTGCGTTCTTGTGGCAATTCCGTTGACGTTTTATGGCTAAACTCTGTGACTGGACGATTGGTATTTGTCATTACAGATCTCCCTCAATGATGACGATAAACAAGATGGATCACATCTGGTTTATATCTGGATAGGTTCATCATAGAGGAAGCTTGAGTAAGCAATGTCCAAGTCCTGTCCAGTTTAAGTGAACAAACTGTACTGCTATGTATTAGACAGGCTGAAGTGTAAACAGAATGCAAAAATCAGCCTGCTCAAGATAAAAAAGGTAGGGATTTCATGCAAAAAATATTACATGATTCGCTGAATTTTGCCCGCCATTACTTGGTTTCCAGTAAATTCACCTGCTCGACTTGTACATCATTCATGGTTAAACCATGTTCTAGCAGTGCATTAAAATAATCCTCTACTACCCGATACTGGTCAGCAGTATTTTCTACCTGATACATGCTTTGACGAAATTCATTACTAGAACGCAGTCCTTTGGTGTACCAGGCAATATGTTTACGGGAAATCCGGCAGCCGGAATACTCGCCATAGAACTCGTATAATTCTGTCAAATGTCCCAATAGAACATCTTTCACTTCTGTAATACTCGGTGCATCAAGATGTTGACCGGTTTTCAAATAATGGGCAATTTCACGAAAAATCCAGGGCCGACCTTGTGCTGCACGACCAATCATAATTGCGTCTGCACCAGTATAATCCAGCACATATTTGGCTTTTTCCGGACTGTCGATATCACCGTTAGCAATCACGGGAATCTTCAACATTTCCTTTACGTCTTTGATTAAAGAATAACGCGCGGTATTCAGGTACATATCTTCACGGGTACGGCCATGTAAAGCCAGTGCCGCAATTCCGGCTTGTTCAGCACGTTTGGCGACCCGTATAATATTTTCCTGGCCGTTCAAATAACCAAGACGGGTTTTTAAGGTCACTGGCACATCAACTGCAGCCACAACTGCATCCAGAATACGCGCAACTAGATCTTCATCCTGCAATAAAGCAGAACCGGCGAGTCGGTTACAGACCTTTTTGGCTGGGCAGCCCATATTAATATCAACAATTTGCGCACCATTGGCCACCTGATAACGTGCCGCTTCAGCCAGATCATGGGGATCTGAACCAGCAATCTGCGCTGAAATCGGTGCCAGCTCTCCATCAAAATTGGCACGATATAAGCTCTTTTTACTCATGCGCAAAGTTTTGTCAGATGTCATCATTTCACTGACCGCATGGCCTGCACCAAAGTATTTGCACAAGGTTCTAAACGGACGATCGGTCACACCTGCCATGGGGGCCACCCAAAGCTTCCTATCTATTGATCTTCCAAACAATTCTTCAATTACATTGTTTTTACTCAAAATCTTTAACCTCGTTTAACTTCGTTTAGTCGCTCCGTATTGACTTTTAGTGCCCTTTGATTGCACCCTACTTGCACCCTCATATTTTAATGGTGCAAATTCATGGGCACGGTCACTAAGCGACAAACAAAAGACGGTACAACCCGGTATAGAGCTCAAGTCCGTGTACAACGTCAAGGCTATCCTGAATTTAAGCAATCCAAGACCTTCAGCAAGAAGTCATTAGCTGAGGACTGGATCAAACGCACAGAAGCAGAAATCGAATTGCACCCTGAAAAAATGTTGAATCCGGCGGTGCAAATAAAGCACAAAACGCTTAGGGAATTCATTTTTCAGTATTTGGAAGAAGCGGACAGCTTTGCCAGAACAAAAACTGGAGCGCTACAGCACATCGCTAGTTTAGATATTTCTGAGAAGAATATCTATTCTTTAACACGACAAGACTTTTCTGATTACGCAATTATGCGAAGAAAAGGCGATCCAATGAAAGGTACTGATGGTGTTGCACCTGCCACCATCTTAAAGGACTTAAGCCATATCAAGGCTGTTATCGTTCATGCAGAGTTTGTATGGGGCGAACCCTTAGAGACTGTGCTAATCGAATTTGAAAAAGCCATGATTGGTTTACAGAAGTCTCGCATCGTGACCAGATCCAAACAGCGTGACCGCTTGCCTACGGCGGAAGAACTTCAAATGCTGACCAACTATTTCTATAAAAGCTGGAAACGGGTCAAGAACTCAACGCCGATGCATCTGATTATGTGGTTTGCACTCTACACTGCCCGCCGTGAAGATGAGCTGTGTTCATTGCGCCTGGATGATTACGATGATCTGAATAGTCAGTGGTTAGTTAGAGATGCTAAAAATCCGAATGGATCCTTGGGTAATCATAAGTATGCTCACATGGAACCAAGAGCCATCAATATGATTGATGAGTTTATGAAGCCAGAAGTCCGGGATCGAATGCTTGCCTTGGGATATGACAAGAATATTTTAATTCCAGTGAATACCCGTACCGTGTCTACATACTTTACCCGGGCGTGTAATGCATGTGGTATTAGTGATTTAAGATTCCATGATTTACGCCATGAGGCTGCAACACGTTATGCAGAAGATGGCTTTACCATTCCCCAGTTGCAGACTATTACCCTTCATGAGTCATGGAATACCTTGAAGCGATATGTGAATCTTAAAAAACGTGGCATTCGATTGGAATTTGAGGAAGCAATCCGTGTTGCAGAAGATAACTATAATAGTTATTACAAGGAATGGAGTAAGAAACAGCGCTACATGGCATTGGTTGATAAGAGTGATGCTTTTGAAGATGAGGGCGTAATTAATGTTGAATTTGATTTCATCAAAAAACATTTAGATCTGTTTATTGAGATCCATCAGAACAATAAATATTTTAAACGTCTGCATGTGAATAAGTTGAATAGTAATAATCCATTCGCCTGGGATAATTCTAATAGTCGATTTGTGGCTCATGATATTCAATTAGCTTGGGAAGACTGGTTTACTGAGAATGGAAAGGTAGATTGGGATGAATTACCGGAAGGAAGTACGCATTTTGGAATTAGGGATCTTACCCTGGTGAAGAAACTTAAAACTCGTACTTATGTGTGGGAAGCATCTATTCAAGGCTGGATAGATAGTTTTGGGCAATATTTTATTGATGATAGACATTTAAATAAGTTATAAATAATTGACTCTACTCCTCTGTATAAAATTAAAGATTATTTGATTTATCACTATAACTATATAAAATCCTCTCCATCCTACAGAGTAATAAATAGATCTTATGAGTCAAAAATTTAGGTATGATATAAACGGATTACGGGCTTATGCTGTAGCCTTAGTAGTACTATTTCATTTTGGTGTATTAGGCTTTTCTGGAGGCTTCATAGGCGTAGATGTATTTTTTGTCATTTCTGGTTTTTTAATGACAAGTATTGTGGTTAAAGGAATAGAAAATAATAAATTTTCAATACTGCAATTCTATCTGTCTAGAGCTATCAGAATTATTCCTGCTCTATTTGTTCTTTGTGTAATACTATTGCTTCTAGGATGGTTCTTATTACTTCCAGTTGACTATCAAAATTTATCTAAACATATCATTTCAAGTATAAACTTCTTTTCTAATATTAATTATTATTTAGAATCTGGTTACTTTGACACTTCATCACATAATAAAGCATTACTGCATACTTGGTCTTTATCAGTTGAGTGGCAATTCTATTTACTATTTCCAGTAGCTGTTCTTCTTGTATCTAAATTAAGTTCTTCAAGAAAGTTCTTAATTGCTAGCTTTTCTTTTGCTACGATTATTTCTTTAATTCTTTCTATACTTATCACTAGTAGAAGCCCATCAGCTGGATTCTTCTTATTGCCTACAAGAGCATGGGAAATGCTGGCAGGAGGTTTGATTTTCTTTGCTGCGACTAATACTATCAGTTCTCAAAAACTTCGTAATATGTTAGAAGTTTTAGGCTTTGGCTTGGTTGCTCTTAGTGCTTATCTGTTTTCTAGTAGTACAATATGGCCCAGTTTTAATGCGTTAGTTCCTGTTGTAGGAGCCATGCTCATCTTACTAGCAAATAATCAAAATTCCATTTTTACAAAACCTCAAATATTTCAGTTCTTAGGGAATACATCCTATTCAATTTATTTATGGCATTGGCCAATCGTATTTTTCCTATACTACAATCATCTATTAGATAATGTATTTTTAATTATAGTTGGAATTATTTTATCTATAGTTTTAGGGTTCTTATCTTATAAATTCATCGAAAATCCAACTAGAAAATTCTTAAGCAAGAATTCTTTAAAATTAAATTATTTAATTTGGATATTGTCTGTCGCTTTTCTTTCGACGGTTTGCTTGTACATATATAAAATCGATGGAGTCAAATCACGGTTTGATAATCGTATCAATATAATCACATCAAGTATTAATGATACCAACCCACGACGTAAAGAGTGCTTAACACTACAAGGAGAACCTTTAAAGAAATGTACTTTTGGTAAAGGCCCAACCTCTTTGCTTTTGGTCGGTGATAGTCATGCGAGTGCTATGGTAAATGGTATTCAGAAAGCCCTCCCTTCCAATACATCTTTAATAACTTGGAATATAAGTGGCTGTACAGCTGTTGAAGGCTTAAAAAAGATTAATAACAAATCTTATAAATGTGGTGAATTAGTTACTGAGGCAATGAGAGATATTCAAAATTATCCAGCTGAGCTACCTTTGTTAATCGTCAACCGAACAAATGCATTGTTTAAAGGTGAACCTGATAATGAAGATATATCTAAACCATCAAGATATATTAGCACTGCTCATCAAAAATATGATGCTGCATATAATGAAGAAATGAAACTAGCATATGTAAATACGCTATGTAAGTTTGCCGCTCAGCGTAAGGTATATGTCACAAGACCGACTCCTGAAGCTCCTCTTTCTATTCCTGAAAGTTATGCTAAAAAATTACTTTTTAACAATTCTCACATACGTTTAGATATTTCGCATGAAGAATACATGAATAGAAGTAGTTTGACATATGAAGCACAAAACTTAGCTCAACAAAAATGTGGTATCGAAATTATTGATATTTCGAAAGCATTTTGTGATCAAAATAAATGTCAATTTATTCGCAACGAAAAACCACTTTTCGCAGATGATGATCATATGACTTGGCATGGCTCTTTACTTCTATCTCCTTATTTTAAGAAAATATTTAATTAGCTGAATTTATCTTTTAATAGGATTTTAATAAAAAGCCCTCAAATGAGGGCTTCTTTTATGGCCATGCATCACTTAATCGCTTTGCATCAGCTGCGTGTTCATCAGCTCGTTGCGCCACTGTTCGATATTCATTGACGCATTTTTCGAGTACGACACCGCTGGCACTGGCGTACTCAATGATGGTTTCTCGGGTAGCTGTGGACATACGACTTGAGGCTGTATCGATTTGCTTTGACAGCCGATCAATAGCGGACTTAGCGCTATTACTATCAGCAATAATTTGTTGGATATCTTCACGATGTTGAATCTCCGCTTTAAGTAGCTTTTCAGACCATTGTTTTTCTTTAGTAAGAGCATCAGCTTTCGCTTTTTCGGTTGATGCCTCAGCCTTGGCCAAATCGGTTTGATATTTTGAGTCAAGCAGTGCGTAGTCATCTTGCCAGCTTGAAACTCGCCATGTCTGAATGCCAAAGCCGATGAATGCAAGTAATAAAAAAGCCGCCCAAGAGATAATGACGGCTTCATAAAACTTTGTGATAAATCCTGTTATTAATTCTTTCATTGTGCCCCCATACATTTACTGTGACGTTCAAGCTGTCGAGTCCAAACGCCATAGCAATTATTGGATCTAATCGAACAGTCACGCTTTGCTACATACTTCCATTTGAGCAATGAATCGCAAGCGGCTTTATATTTTTGAGCCTTCAGGTTGCGCAACATCGATGAACTGGACCAGTTTGCGGTACCGTATTGATATGTGAAATCCAAATATAGATCGTATTCATCCTGTGAAATTGGTACATTCAATATGGTTTTATTGAACCGTTGCGCATCTTTATCCATGTGAAGCTTCAAATATTGAAGCGCTGTTTTACGATCAATCGCAGGATCTGTCATCTTGACTCGCACACCGTTTGGATAGACGGTGGTACCGTGGCCAATCGTTGGTACATCCCCCTTCACTGGAATAACAGGTTTTGCTGTATACCCTTCTTTTTGTGCTGTTGCCTGTACTTGCTGTTCACTTGGCCCAGTAATAAAAATGCCGCTTAATAAAGCGGCAGCAACTGTTGAACCAGCGACAAATAATTTAGTCTTGTTTTGCATCCCATTGCCCTCGCAATTTAGCAATTTTTAGTTCATGTTCTTCTTGCTCACGTTGATCTTTACGTTTTTGAAATTGCTTGTTTGATAAGTAGTTTGCAAAACTGATCGCAAGACCGGCTAAACCTATCAAAACACCAATTAAAAACCCCCAGTCCCAAGTAGCAAGCCAGGAAATAATTGTGATGCCTGTTCCTGCTGTAGTCGCTACTGGCCCAGAAGCATCCACCATTTGTGCCGCGTTCGACATTGTGCCCCCTTAAAATCGGCAATAAAAAAGTACCCGAAGGTGCTCTATGGTTAAAACCTTAACTATCAGCAGTTGCCTGTGTGATCCGTGTTGAATAATTCCACGAGGTCGGCTTCCATACGTCCCGCGCAGCAACACGCACATAATATGTGGTCGTTGATTGCAAGCCCGTAATCGTGCAAGCATTTTCGGTACCCGTCCACCGTGCTGCCGTTGTATCAGGATCAAAGTTCGCATTGGTACTGATCCACACCTGGTAATCTTTCAGATCCGGTACTTCACTTGGAATCCAAGTCACTGTGATCGAATCCGCTGTTGCAGATGTGTACACGTTCAACAATTGTGGTGGCACTGGATTACTGATATTCAGTTCAGCAAAGGTACTGATAATCGAACCGTTTTTACTCGCCACACGTACTGTATAAGCACGCTGAATACCGTCGATTTTCGCTTCATCCATTGAATAGCTGTAATCTGTATTCGTTGTTTCAACTGTACGAAGCAATACACCGCCTGAAAGAATCTGAACAACATAACCAGACGCACCTGCTGCCGGTTGCCATTGCACTTTGAAACTTGTGCCGACAAATGCTGACTGAAGTGATAAACCTTTCACACCTGCAGGACGGCCACCATTGACTGTGTAACTGTATGCAGTCACTTCATCCAAGGTTTCTTCTTTTTGCTCAAGACCATTGAAGCTTGTGAACTTCAGATAAATCTGTTTGCCCACCATATTTGGATTGAAGTCATACTCAAAAATGGCTCGGTCAATACGAACAAATGATTCACCTGCATTGTGTGAGCCTGCATCATCAAAACGACCACGAAGCATGCCACTCAACGTATAACGTCCTGATCCGTCCAAAGTGGCATCAATGTAGTTGATATATTCATCACCGACTTTACACAGTGTTGCATCAACTTCAGCATCCTGCAAAGTACCGCCAAAGATTTGGCTAGAAGTATTCAACTGCACTTGCATCGATGTTGCATTCGCACTAATTGCTGAAACCAAGGTACCGTAACGCGCTGAACCATAAATGGTCCCGATCATTTCGTATGTTGTATTATCCAAACTTGCCCAGACGTTACAGCCACCCCAATTGATCCCACCTGACGCAGCTACCCAAATCTGATTTTTACCACCTGTCAATTCTAAAGGAGGCTCAAAAATTGCCGGTGCATTGACGTTGCCTGGTTCCTCATTGCCACCTTGGTACCCGTTTGATGATTGAAGATCGTACTCAACTGCTGAACGAGATCCGACTGCAAGCTCTTCAGCTGTAATCGAGAGCACACCTTCTTCATCTTCTTCAACACGAGTGATCCGTACAGGAAACTGATCTAAACCCAAGGATTCATCTGTGATCGTCACAATATCCATCGGCTCAAGTCGGCAGTACTTCCAGCCTAATTCAAACTCATATTCATTGCGTACATAGAGTCGTCGTTGTAATAGCAATTGCACCGCATGACGAGCAATTTTCGGCTCACAGAAAAAGTCGAACTTGACTGGATCTTGTGTACGCAGACCGAACATTTCAATATTTGCTTGGTCCTTGGCTTCAACTGTTTCTGTGTTGTACTGGTTGAAGCGATTCACGTACTCAATTTGGCAATGGTTATATGCATCGGTATCACGGCTTCGACGCACACGCACAGGCTGATCTTCACCTAAAAAATCATCATCTGTTAAGTGATATACCGGTTCAAGATTTGGCGTAAATGTCACGCCATTTCCTGTCACTGCACTGTCACCGTATGAACGGATTTTCAAACCGTCTGGACTCGGTACTACTGCACAATTCACTGCTTCCACAATCTCATTGATGATTTCAAATGCTTCACGCTGTTCAGTCAAAGCAGGACTGATCAACAAATTAGTGGCTGCACAATAGGTTCGAAATTCGGATAAATCAGCCATATTCAGACTTGGTGCTGCACCATACCGTGGATTGGTGATGAAGTCCTCAATCACATCAGCAGGATTGGCATCATGAATTGTTTCTGAAAAGGTAATATCGCTAATCACTTCAAAATTATGATTCGATAATGCTGCACTACCGCCAAAATCATAATTAGCACATGCCACATATCCGAGGAATGGATAATGCACCGCTTCATCTGGATGCTTTGATGCTAAATAGCCCCAAACTGGATTGTGATCACCATCGAATAATTCAAAACCGATTTGATCAATTGGCTTGAGTTGCACACCGCCTTCAGTCTTGGTGACAATCTGCTCTTTATCACGCCAGATGATGCCAATGTCTTTGATTTTGTTTTCACACAAACCAAGCATCAAAGATGCTGAATAAGTATATGTTGTGTTTTTGGTCTTGGTTTTACCCCCTTTACCACCAGATTTAGTGGTCGTTGTATGGGCAGTGGATTTAAAATCACCATACCAAAACATATTTGCAGCAACACGGTTTTTGCCATAAACCAATGGCTGAGTCAGACCGTATGCAGATTGCTGAATACGCATCGAATTAATGCGCTTATCAGACGTACTGATTGTCGTACTTCCAAATACTCCACCCATATTATTCTTTTAGCCTCTTCATACGAAAAAAGCCCGCAATTCTGCGAGCTAGACTTCCTTTTGTGCCATCTTGGAGTATTACTCCTTGATGAATATAGGAGTGAATAATCGTTGGCCATTCGACGACAATTGCACCATGACTGATGCACTTGCCAAAGTGGTATAAAACAATGTCACCAGGCTGTGGCTCATCGACTTCATAGCACACAGATAAAACGTGCTCTAAATATCGTTGACCGAGCTGGTGCATGTGCCAATCCGGTGGATATGGTCGCGGATCCAAATGATCCATCAAGCCCACTTTTTCGTAGACTTCACAGATCAACGTTCCGCAATCCACACCCACGCCTTTGACACGCCCCTGATGATGATAGGGCGTGCCGAGCCAGGTCATCGCTTCGGCAACAGCTTCTATGTTTTTCATCATGCGTTACCATCAACAATGAAAGTTGCAGGTGCAGTAAATAAACCCGAAGTTGACATATTTCTGCTCATAGAACCTTTCACTACAGTTCCAGAACATTCAACTTTAATTGCATCATCAAGCGTTACATTTGAGTCGATAATATTGTCGTCAACTTTAACAAGTCTCATGTTCTTCGCTTTAATGTGCATTGCTGCTGGTCGTTTAGATGTTTCAGCATTTACTGTTAATTCACTGACTTTCAAGATCATATTTGAAAAACTTGAATAGTTAATACTGTTCACATCAATCAAAACTGGTTGCTGATTAACTGTGCCTGTGCAACTCGAACCATTAAGATTTAATCCTTGAATGTTAAAGTTGCCAACAGCCCGTAATAATCCACCACCTTGACTCCCTCCTGTCTGAATATTAATTTTGACACCACTGGCATACCCAACTATATCAATCGCATACCCACGACATGCTTTAAAGTTCCCTGAGATGTCAATATTAATGACACCACTTGCTTCAATTGCACAACCTGCACTATTACCAGTAACATTTCCAGCTATCGTTACTGCGCTAATATTCCCTGCCCCCCCTTGTAACACAATCATTTTTTGAGTGTTCCAGTGGTCTTCAATGGTACAACCTGTAATTTCTAAATCTTCAAGAATTGCAGATGTTTGTAAGAAGTGCATATCACATTCAGCTACTGGATAACTCGAAGTTTCGATATCACAACCGGTTATTTGAATGTTGTAGATATTATGGTTTTCACTAAAAATATTTTTTCTGCAGTACGAAATATGCGAGCCAGTGATATTGATCTGATGTATATCACCACCTTCTTCAAAATGAATTCCATAGTCATAACAAGCATAAATATGTGTAGCGGAAATGATTGCATTTCTGTTAGTGCCGCGAAATACAATACCGCGTTTCAGATAGCTGAAATTACAGGCTAAAAAGTTTGGAGACATACATTTTTCAACAACAAATGCAGTTCCCAAAACTTCCATTGGATTTGTAATCCGCAAAGCCACTACCAATGGACTCATTTCGTTTAATGCAAGCTTTCTGTTTAATGCTCCAGCATTCGCTGAACTTGTCAAAGTACCGACCCAGTGAAATGCTTCAAAATCACCAACAACCACAATATGAGCCATGTTGCCTTTTATTAGCTTAGCTTTAGAAATATCGGCAATAATTGGTGCTGTAATTTTATATTTCTTATTAGGCTCTAATGACACTACACCTTTCGCACTGTCGAATAAGTCTTGCAGTGTCTGTGTATCATCATGTGCAGGAATCGTGTAGCTTGAATTAGCCCACGCGCCAGCAGTTGAAGTTGCTTTTGATAGAAAATTAGCATTTCCGATACCAGCATAGTCGTAAACATTTGCATTACCTTGGCTAAGGCTTTTCGCTTCGGGGAAAAACTTATAGCCGAAAGACTCATACGTAGTTGCTACATCACCAAGTTCAAGCTGAACTTCATTGGGGGCTACTGTATTTGCAGCCAAGTAGAGTACTAGATAGTTTGTTGTGTTTTTGCTTGTGAATGTAAATTGACTAGAACTATCATTACTCTCACCCGCAATAATCTCAATATTTGCGGTTCCCAAAGTTGGTTTCACATCACAAAGACCAATTCTAAAACGATCCGATTGTGACTTACTAACAGTGTACGTTGTATTCGGATTGATTTTTAAAACAGCAGTTTTTGCATTTACTGTTGTTGTTCCAACAATAATTTTTTGCGCTGTTCCAACAGCTCCGCTTAATACAATATTGCCTTCTAAATAAAAACTTTCTCTAAATAAATTTTTCCCAAATACAATATTTCCGGATGTAAATTCACCCGGAACTCGGAGACCTGCGTTTAAATTAAGTTCTCCGTTCATTTCAACGGGCTTATCAATGACGACACTGCTCTGGAAGGGAACATAGTCTCCTACATAACAATGCAAAACAGGCTCTTCTGATGTGATTGAAGCGTAAACAACAATATAAGAAGTGGCTTGCTGAGTTGTGAATGTAAAATATTCTGCATTCCCGTCTTTTACGGATGAAACATTTTCATCTTTTGTAAAATATACCGGCGTTGATCCATTAATTGGGAAATTAGAGAATTCTGCAATTCTAAACCTGTTTGATAGTTGTTTGGCAACAGTGTATAGAGTGCCCGGCTCAACTTTAAATATTTTAGAACGCGTTGTTTCACTAGTAGTTGAAAAGCTGGAAGGTGAGTTAATACTGTTGCCGAGTAAGGATCCAATCACATAACTTGCCACCATAGATTTGTGTGTAATGTTCAAACCCAGTGTATCTACGAAATCATCGAAGACTGCACTCATTCCATCCGCAATTTTATGAGCAGCACTATCTTTTGATTCAACATTCTCAGCCATCTGCGCCATCATTTCGCGCATCTGAGCATTGGTTTTCGTGCGGTCACGTATTTCCGCTGGCGTAGGTAAAGGCATTTTCTCACCCCATAAAAAAACCCAGCTCAATGGCTGGGTATGGATTAATACAAATTAGGTTAAACTGCTGTTTCTGGTACCGGTATAAAAGGTGCACCACGGAAACGAGCGAAATTGTTAAAACGATTTTGGCAAGTCTCAAGACGTTTATCACATCCTGGATAAACCTTGATTCGTTGCCCTGCCTGCGGTGTTTCCAACAATGGCAAAGTCAATAATAAAGCCCCCGATTCATGCATGCGAATCGTCCGTTTTAAACCTGCATTGCCACCGTCTAAAAATTCAATCACGCCTTGCGTGAACCAACCTTGAGGCTGATTCACCTGACATAAGATTCGAGCTGTAGTACTGCCTGCTTCAATCATCGTTTGCACCATGAAATTTTGACGCAATAGACCGCATGCCGTATCAAATAGCGTATTGGTACAACTTGGCTGATACAGGTTTCTAGGCATTTGCACATTCAATTCATCCAGATCTGATGCAACACTGGCTTGAATTGAATTACGATCTAAGTCAGGCTCAATGATTCTACCTTCAAACAACTTGATCGTACCGGCACTGGTGTCCGTTGGTGTATTCATGTCCATAAAAATGCGCTCTAACTTAAATCGAGCACCATCTAATTGGCCATTATGAAAAGCACGAACAACATTGATGCCGTTCCACTCATTATCATCAATACAATCAATACTGATCGATAAATTATCAACCTCAATACCGAGTGACAGGCTGATCCCTTCACGACTGATGATGGGACCACTTGAACTATATGTTTGACCAGCAACATTCAAATCAAAGTCATAATTCGTATATCGGAATTCATCACCTTGAACAGTGGTGATGGTGTAGAGATCTGCCATCACAAACTGATCTTCATTAAGTAATGCAATGAGCTGTGGAGATGCTGTTCTCATACCTTATTTCCCAATGAGCCAATCATTTCAACTTTGTTTGCTTTCCATAATTTGCTCATGAAATTGGTGTATTGCTGTTCGTCATCGGCAAAGCGACAACGATAGTAATACGTCCCTTTGACCTCAAACTTATGACCTTGTTTCAATGGCTTTGAAAGCGTAACCATGCCCGACTTGGTGACTTGAGCGGTCGTGTCATCCCAGAACAGATCATCGTCGTTATCGCTCCAAAATTGCTGATTGTCGTTTTCATTCCAAAACGTTGGATCCACTTCAAAAACTGTCTCAGCCTTTGTATGAGCCAAAGGAATTACGGATGTATGCATCTGCTTATACAGTTGATAGCTTGTCGTACTACCATCACCACTGTAAGAACACGTGTAATCGCAATCCTCTGGCATTTTGAAAAGAAAGGAATCGAATGCACCACGGCGTTCTAAAAAGAAACTTTCGAGTTGCTGTAGTTCATTACGTCCTTTCGATTCACGAAGAAAGCCGAATGACAAAGATATTTCATACTTGGGAACGGCCTGGTAACTTGCTCGAAGTTCCCGACCGTTCACCGATTCCATGATCTTTGTATTGAAAATAGGCTTCTTGCTGAGATCCCATTCCAGTCCTGGCAATTCAGGAAACAATACATCAGACACGATTTTCTCCCTTATCGACCAAAATTACGGTTATAGCCTTTCAGACCACCCGCCAATTCACGACCATGCTTTTCCATAAAACGGCGAACGTCTTTTGAATCCCATGCTTGAATCGTGAAATTGTTAAAGGTTTGCGCTGAACTGCCACCGCCTCCACCTATTCCTCCATCGGAGGTTAAGTTTTTACCCAAAGCACGGATCGTATTGGCATGCTGTTTAGGCAAGACCATTTCCTCTTCGTGCAATTGAGTTACTGGATTCACACCTGCAGGAATGTCGTAACCTCCTCGAGCAGATTTGATTTTGCCAGCAAGACCACCGACCAATGCTAATGCTGAAGCACCAGCCGCCACAGCAAGCACTGGACCAATGTAAGGAATGGATACCATGGCTTTAAATGCACCCGCCATCGCTTCCCAGGCATACATCATGATGGACTTGATTGCTTCACCCGCTTTGATGGCCAAACGTGCTAAGGCACCTGTACTGGTTGCCATGGTCTTGGTAGTTTCACCTGCCACTACGGCGCCAGTCTGTGCAGCTTGACCTGCAACTTCAGCAGCGGTTTCAGTTTTGATGAATCCAAGCTTTACAGCCAATCGAGTTGCTAAGCTTGCAGCGTACTTTTTCATTGGCGCTGTGATCATGCTTTGAACAAATGCCCCAGCCAATTCAGTGAAAATAGCATTCATGGCATTTTTCCATGTCAGCGTGCCATTCATCATAGACTGAATGCCTTTGTCCCATAGTCCAGACATACGTGACGTCAAACCACCAAACTTATCTTCAAAGTCTTTCATTTGAGCATCTGAAAGAACTCCTACTTGCTTGGTATCGGAAACCTTTTGATCAGTATCCAAATCAGAAATATTGTTCATAATCTGATTCTGATTGCCTTGTTTCCCTGAGATACCAGACATTTGGTTTTCAAGTGCAAGTCGATCCTCAAGCCCTCTGCGTTTAATTTCACGCAATTTGTCTTCTAACTCTTTTTCAAGCCGTGCTTTTTGAACATTTGAAATCTTTTTAGCATCAAATTCAGCTTGGATATTAGCTTTATCTATTTCATAGGAACGCTGCGCAATGAGTAGATCATTTTCAATGAGTTGCTCTTTGAGTTTTTTAATATCCTCAAATTCCTTAACACGCAAAGCAATTGTTTTATCGCTTGCCTCTTTTTCAGCGACGATTCTAAATTTTACTTTCTCAACATCTGTGACTTTTGATTTCTCGATATCAGACAAAGCTTTCTTAAGATCCAGAGCAATCTTTTCTTCCTCTGTCGCAAACTTGTATCGGATATCGGCAAGTGCTTTAGCTGCTTGCTCTGCTGCCCTCTCTCTTGCTTTTGCATCAGCATCAGCTTTTGATTTGGCCGAACTTCCTTTAGAGTCTTTGACCCCTGTGCCAATACCCTTATTTGGGTTAAATGTTGGTGATGGTGTAGGTGGTGGTGCAGTTCCGACTACAGTAGGATTTTTTAAGAACAGATTTTGAAGTCTTTGCCCACCCGTTGTTGCGGAGTTCACAATAGCTGAACCTGCTGTACCCCAAGCATTAGCTGTATTACTTACACCGGTATTCCAACTTGTTTTTAAATTGGTTAGACGCGACTGCATCTGACCTGTATAGCGATCAGTAATTGAACCTAATTGTGATAGACCACTTTCCCATGATGCTTTGGCAGCCGAGAAGTTAAAGTTCAAAACATTGCTAACAACATTGCCAAAGGTCTGAAACTTAATAGACAAGACATCAAGACCATATTGAATCGTATCCCGGAAACTTCCAAACACATTCATTACAGTATTCACTGAAATGTTGATTGCTTGGCACACTGTAGCAACGACCGCACGAATAGCAGCAAAAGCAATTTCAATACTAACTTTCAGACCAACTGCCACAGCTGCGAATCCATTCATCGCACCAGCGACTAGATCCATAAACCCTACTTGTTGAATCGCTCCATCACCAATATCAGCTGTTAAATCACTCCAAATCCCACTGATCGTACTAAATAGACTTTGAACAATATCGAGAAGGCTTTCGAATATTGTGATTATCGCCGTGACTGCACTATCAATACCCTCTCTGGATCTTGATGCAAAACCAAGGAAATCATTTGCCAGGTTTGTCAGCGCTGGTGCTGCTTGAGCTGCCAGTCTTGTGAATACACCGTCGATCGTTTGCTGGATTGTACTTAAAGCAGTATTGAATTCCTTAGTCTTCGCAATTGCATCCTGATCCATAATCAAGCCAAGCTCATGTGCTTGATTTGAATATTGCTTTAACTTTTCTGCATTATTCTCAAGCAATGGAGCCAATAGCGTTGCATCATTAGCGATTGACTCCATGTAGAAAGTCATCTCAGCTTGGGATACGTTTGCTTTCTCTAAAGTTTGATAATACTTTTCGAGGATTTGTGGACCAGTAAGACCTTGGAACTCTTTAGCGGTTACACCTACCTTCGGTGCAATTTTCTCGAAGAAATCAGCCATTTCTCCGCCACCAGTTTGCATGAAGTCACCAAACTTATCATTCACATCTTTCATGATGTCAGATAGTTTATCTTGCTCAACCATGACTGATTTAGAAGCAAATGCCCACTCTTGGAATTCTTTTGTGGTTGTATTAGCCAAGCGTGCTTGAATTTCCAATTCTTTAGATGCTCGACCAACTTCAGATGTTAATGACGCTAGTCCAATAGCCGCCGTCCCAACAGAAGCCGCTATACCAACTCCTATCGCGGCAAAGCTTTTAGTCAGATTTCCTGAGATTGATTTGCCAATATCCTCAAACTTATTATTTATATTTTTGGTTATGTCATCCAAACCAGTTTTAATGCTTGAGAAATCCAGCTTAAATTTTACTTTATTCCCTGTGTCCTCAATCCGTTTAGCGCCGTCGCTAACGATCTTTTCAGCATCACCCATACCTTTTTTAAGTTCGGAAGTCTTCGCACCAACGTGCACTTCCACTCGATTGTTGCTCATAATTCCTATCTCACAGGCATAAAAAAACCGCCGTGAGGCGGTTTGTCTTTAAGAAAAAATAATTACGTAGAATGCAGTTTTTCTAAGTAATAATCACATTCATTAATCTTTTCTATAGTTGAATTCATATCAGTGAACATATTCTTCTCAACTAAAAATTGACAATAATTACGGTAGGATTGAGTAAGCCTGTACTTGAAATCAATATCTTCATCCTCAAGCATGAATTCATAATAAGCATGGTCATAGGAGAAAAATGACTGCAATAACATATAAACTGAATTTGATAGGCGATCGTAATATGTGTACCAACGTCTCAAGGAATTAGATATAACTAAAGGAAGAGTATTAAGCTCATGAACATTAATATCTTCTGATAAATTCAAATGATTTTTTAAATACTCTTTTATAAAGTATGGTTTATTAATGACTTCATTAATTTCATTATTATTAAATATTGATGCATACAATAAAATTTCAATTTCGAAAACTGATCTAAACTCATTAAAAATTGTACCTAATAAATATCTGGAAGCATCAAATTTTTCTTGTAGGTTACTAATTAATATAGCTCTATCTAACAACTCAATTACATAAGATTTATTGTGTAGAAGCATATCTTGAATTATTTTCTCATCTTCATCTGAATCTTCTATATAAGCTATTTTACCAACTACATCTAAAATATGATCAAATTTTTCCATTTCTGACATCATATCTTCATAATCATAATTAAGAGCCATTTCAACCCCAGCTTCTAAACACCCATAATTATAGGCTGTTTTAAGAAGAGTGAATTTTTGTATAGGATCATGGGAAATCTTTCTATACTCATCCATTAAAATCTTCGCTCTATCACATTTGGTACCGTTTCGTTGTTCAAACGTATATTCAATTAAATATTCATTTTCTACTTCATCTTGTTCTTTATCTTGATACTCAGAATCATCACCCACTCTGAATCTCTCTTCATATTCCTTAAATAATTCTATAGCTTTGAAAGGCTCTATGTTAAAAAACTCTCGATTAGATGTATTTCTTAACCCATTATTTTGAAGTTCAAAATGAATTTCTTTCTCAACAACATCACAGTTCGACACAAATATTTGATAAATAAGTTTGAATGGTGTTGGAACACCTGTAGCTCTAGAAAGTTCTTTAACTCTGACCTCTGGATCTTTTGTAGTTTTCCCAATCTTAACCATATTCGGGAAAGTTGGATTCAGCAGCAGGTATACAAATCCTTTCATAGAAATTCTTCTTCAGTTCATTTGAAACACATTTTTTAATTTTATAACATGATTTCTTTTATTTTTATTAAAATAGGGCAACCTTAGTCACCCTGAGGAAAGTTCTGCAGATCCGCAAACAAATCATCTTCATCATCGGTTTGCGGATCATCTGAACCTGTACTGTCATCAATCCCCATAAATGCCTCAAGGATCCGACACAGACGCTGAATGCCAACATGGCTGGGAGGACACTGCTTGTGATACGCATTCAATGCTTTGACTCTTGGGAAATCCAATTCATTACGCACATAGTCGTAATCCTTGCCCAATGTCAGCACCAAATGCGTGTACAGCTCCTCCCAGTCTATTCCCCCGAATCAGTTGCCTGCTCGTCTTCACCTGTATAAATCAGACCAGAAGCCCCCATGACCGTTTCAAATACGGCGTTCACGTGACCAACATCAAGCAGTTCATCAGCAATAAATTCACGTGTAATGTCAGGATAGTTACGCTTTAAAGAGCCATAAGCAACATCTGCCACTAAAGCAAAGTCACTTGGATCAAAGGTTTTAAGCTTTGGCATTAGCTTTTCAGCAGCACCTAATGACAACGGCGCAAAAATCCAAATCTGGCCATTAATTTTAAGCGGATTACCACGTGGGTTTTCGACCTGGTTAAATTGCATCTGGTATTACTCCGAAGTAGTCCATTTGAAGACACGGCCTAAATCATCGGCCATTGGCTGGAATTCAAACTCAGGTAGATCGTAATCATCCTGTTTTGAACTGAACGCAAGCTTATTACTGACACAGCGGAAGAATTCCATACCAAAGAATTTACCCTTGTAGTCACGCATCAGATCAACACTGAATTCAGGCGTATAACCCATATCCAAGTTGCTTACGACACCTGACTTGGCACCTGCCACCGTCGCTGTGTATTTAAAGCTGATAAATACCGTTTTACCCACATCAGCTGCTGCAAAGGTATAAACACCTGTCGCTTCATCCACACTGTATTGACCTGCAACCGGTGCACTCGCCACACGCTTTAATGGAATAGCTTTGGCATCTGTCACACCTAAGTCTTTCACAAATGTACCGGTATTTGGGACCACTGGCGTTACTGACGCTGCAACGACTTCACCATTGATGGTTTGAGCGACTGCAGTAATACCACCTTCAGTGACCACGCCACCAAAGAAAATGGAATTGAGCAATGCACCATTAATACGACCCATTGTCGCTTTACACTTAATCGAACCTTTACCGCGTGCCGCATCCACGGCGAACTGACCACGACCATAGAGTTCTTTTAAGTCATAGCTGATATCAACTGACGTTGACTGCAGTACGCCCACTTCAACTGGTGTGCCGTTGGTGATTGGATTACCGTGCACATCCTGTAATGGTGTGGCAAAGATTTTACCGGCACCAAATAAATATTGAGCCATATCGACCTCTTAAAAATGAGAAAACCGCCGTATTGGCGGTCATGGAATTTATGAATTGCTTTAGGTGGTGGTAAGGATCCGTATCGGAATATAGTCAAACTACTTTATTATCCATACAGGATTCGAAAAAAACTCGAAATAATTCATCGACTGAGTCGATCAACCATTCTTTACGCTTACGTTTAACCCATGCCCACATCTGTTCTATAGGATTTAAATCAGGGCTGTATGCAGGAAG